>CAMZFJ010000074.1 GCA_947306025.1 uncultured Fibrobacter sp. | reverse complement strand
TTTTCGGCGGCATGTTCAAGGCGAGCGGGCTTGCCGGCCAAATTGCGCAAGAGTCCAAAGAGCGCCGAAAGTTCGTTACGCGTCGGGTGCAAACGCTGCAAAAGCGTGTTGAGGAAACTGTCGCGCCATGCTTGGTCGTGGTATTGGCCTGTCAAATAACGGTCGAGGAACTTCTTGAAGCCATCAATCTGCTGGATTGTTGCAGGGCCCGTTTCGGCAACGCCTCGCGTTGTGCGCTTCGCGCGGCCCTCGCCATTGGCGAGTGCCCCGGAACGGCAAAGCTCGTACAAGCTAATCGAAACAGCTTGACCTAAATTCAAACTCATGAGACCCGGCACCGGAATTTCGCACTGGTACGTGCAAGCGTTCACTTCTTCGAGAGCAAGGCCGCAAGATTCTCGGCCGAACACAAGCGCAATTGTTCCGTCTTCGGGGAGCATATCAGACAAATTCTGCACCATCGTATGCTTGATGGAACTTGCGAAAATGCGGCGGCTGTAAGCAACCGCGCAAGAGCAATCGCCAATGGCGTCTTCGAACTTGTGAACCACCTTGGCATTATCCAAGATGTCATGGCTATTTGCAGCCGTATGGTAAGATTTATCCAAAACCTTATCGCGCTTAGGGTAAACGATATAAAGTTCCGGCAACGCATAGCAATGCATTGCACGTGCGACAAAACCCACATTGTGCGGGTGCTCCGGTTCAACAAGTACAACTCTGAATTTACGCATAGGATAGTAGGAAGTAGGAAGTTAGAAGTAGACAGTAATTAGTGATTAGTGGTTAGGAGGGATTCGCCAGATGAAATCTTTTCCTCGAATTTCATTCTGAACAACTTCGTTTTCTGAAACTACAGCACCCTTATATAGAACAGAATGAATAAGTTCTGCCGAAACGGGGACCCACACGCCTGCGTTCACAACAGGTTCATTCTTGTTGCGACCGAGTTCTTCCTTGCGGGCATCCACTGCGGCCATCAAGCCTTCGGGCGAACCCATATCGATCCAAGTTGCATGCAATTGGCTCATATCGACAAACGGTGCACGGCCCGCCGCAATCTCTTGCTTCCAGAATTCGCGGATATCAAATTCGCCATCGCGGATTCGAGCAAGAGCTTCGTCGCTGTACCACGAGATTCCAGAGAATGTCGCCGCCAAACCATCTTCGCTTCCGAATCGTCCGGCAACGCCCACAAGGCAACCTTCAGCACTCACGCGGAACGTGTTCACCTTCGGGAAATCGACCGCCAAGAGCGCAACTTCACAGCGGTTCGAGCCATCGGCCTTCCCCGCTTCATACGCGGCCTGCGCGTTTGCAACAAACTTTTTCAAGTCAAAATTACAATACGCATCACCATTCATAATCAAGAGACCGCCGCGATACCCCGCCGCATAAATCCGGCGCAAGGGTCCAGCCGTTCCAAGAATCTCGGGTTCTTCCCAAACTTGTTCAAAGCCAAGGCGTTCGCCTTCACGCACAATTTGTTCGGCTAAATAGTGCGCATTGGCATGCAGGCGAATATCTCCGAGAGACTTCGCCCGTTCCATCTGGATTTCGAGAATGCTTTTATCATAAACGCGAACCAATGGTTTCGGGATTTCATTCGTCAACGGCCTTAGCCTTGTGCCAAGCCCCGCCGCAAGAATCAAAACATTCAATTTATCATCAGTCCGCGTCATAACACTTAAACCATCGCTGCGCTGAAATCAGCCTTGCAAATAAGCGTTTCGCCTTGATAAATTTCTCCGGAATACTTATAAATTCCATGACGAGACATCAAAAGCGAAACCTTGACCGTCAAATCCTGCGGCGGAATCACCGGAGCGCGGAAGCGGCAGCTTTCGACACCCATGAATGCCGGGCGTTTGCCATTAACATCAGCCTTCTTGGTAATCATCGTCATGAGTGTTGCTGCCTGAGCCATGGATTCAATCTGAATCACGCCCGGAAGCACCGGATTGTTCGGGAAGTGACCATCAAAGAATTTTTCCTTCCCGGTCACGTGCCACACGGCAACGATAGACGGCTGGTCGCCTTCGTTAATTTCAAGAATCTCGTCTACAAAAGCAAACGGAGCCTTCTGAGGGAGGAGAGCATGAACTTGTTCTTCATTGTAAAGCATAAGGCAACACCTTTTCTAAGATTATTCTGTGGCTTAAGTGACCACCGTTAATGATTTCCAGACGAACTTTCGGGAGCTTGGGCTTAATAAAGCAAAGGTCTCCCAACAGGTCAAGGATTTTATGACGAGCGGGTTCATCGGCAACTCGGAACGGGACTTTCGCATCCGAACCATCAAGCAACAAACCACAGGAAGAATCCACCCCGCCAAGCAACCCTGCTTTACGGGCTTCGTCAAATTCGTTCTTCAAGATAAAAGTTCTCGCGGCAAATACATTGTACAAATGCTCTGCCGAATAAATCGAAACGCTTGCTGCAGACGTAAAATGGTTCACACCATCGTCGCGATCTAAAACGTATTCCACTTCGAACGCTTCGCTCGGTGTAATTTTCACAGAACCATAAGGCTTGGAATCATTGCGATCCGTGCGGAACAAATCCCATGCAGCATGCACCGGCGCATCGTAAAACGCGAGTTCTTCGGGAACGCCCACATTTCGGCGGAGCTCCAAAAAGAACGGAAGCGCACTACCATCAATCAACGGAACTTCTGCTATACCATCTTCATTGCAAGTGACATCCACAGTAAAACTGCGTGACGGCCACATCAAGAAAACGGGAGCCAGATGTTCAGAGGAAGCAAGCTTTAAAGCATGCGCGCCATCGCCAGATTCATAAATCGAAGTACGAGCAACGCTGTACTTCAAATCGGCAAAACATTTTGCACAGTCCGTGCTGTAAAAATGACGACCGCCCACGCGCCATTCAACGCGAGGCTCCAGTTGCGGATTCCGCTCCTGAACTTCGATTTTTACATTCGCCTTGCCATAAGACAAAGACGCAGAATTAAATTCCCACGGTTGAGGGATTTTTCGAGAATTTTTCATCATTAAGATAGTGCGAATTTACAAAATTATTTCTTGCCCATCATGCGGAGCTTCACGACAGAACGACGCCACACGTCAATTTCTTCGGCAGGATACCCGGCATAAACCTTGCCCGCCTTAAGGCTCTTGGTAACGCCCGCTTTCGCGGCCACCTTCACGCCCTTCCCTATCGTCAAATGCCCTGCCGACTGCACGCCGCCGGCAAATTCCACATCGTCTTCCATCACGACGGAACCCGCCACTCCGGACTGCGATGCCATCATGATATTGTTACCGAGGCGGCAATTGTGAGCCACTTGCACGAACGTATCAAAATGGCAATCATCACCGATTACGGTTGGCGAAATAAAGCCCGCCGCCACGACATCGTTTGCGCTAAAGCTACAGCGATTCCCAATGCGGACGCCAGCCAAATGCGGAACCATACGGCGCTTGCCTTCGTACTCGTAAAATCCAAAGCCACGCGGGCCAATTACAGCCCCCGCCTGGAACACGCAATCTTCGCCAATCGTCACACGAGGATAAACGGTCACATTCGCTTCAAGAATGGTCCCTGCACCAATCGTAGCGCCTTTCATCACAACGCAATTCGGGCCTATTACAGCGTTCTCGCCCACCACGCCCTCGACTACCGCCGAAGCATGAACTTGCGCGGACTCCGCCATTTTTGTCGGCTCAAAAGTTTCGCGACGTTCGACAAATTCACGCATGAACGTCACCATCGCATGGTACGGGTTTTCGACCGGGCAGACAAATTGCACTTTGGGCAAGAGTTCAGAGCGTCCATCCACACAATATTTCTCATACAAACTTGGAACAAACAGCAACCCCGCAGTCACGCCGGCAAAAGCTCCAGCGCTCACGCCACCCGCATTCCCAGCAAGTCCGGTTTCCGTTTTCGCGTCCCCCGTCCAGAAAGAGACATCGTGTGGCCCCGCCTGATCGAGCGAAGAAAATCCAGTCAGTTCAAAATTTAAAGAGCCCTCATCCGAAGGCTTCTTTAAATTCATTTGTTCAAGAACTTCCGATAACTTTACCGAAAGCATTATTCCTCCAACGAAAGCATGCGCACCTGAGTCGCAAACTCAATCGAAACGCGATTGCCCGCTTTACCGCTCAAATCTTCGCCATCCAATTGGATGTACTCGTTATCGGCAAGTTCGAGTTTCAAAAAGCGCACTTTACGCGACTTGAGCAAATACTTTTTCAACAAGTACCCCAAAACTGGGACGCCGCCCATTGCAATCGCAAGCAAAAAATTCAACATGTTCGGCACACAGACAACTTCCAAATATCCATCGGCCATGTCCGATTTAAAGAACGGATTTGCTCCACTCGCAAAGCTCGGGATATTGCCAACAATAACAGTCTTGTGCCCAGTCAAATCGATATTTTCAACATCTTGCGAATCGCGGTCCACCATCGAAATGCGGCCGCTCTTTAAATAATAAGCTCTATCGGCAAAGAACCGCTTGACGTAATGCAATTTATTTGCAACCACGGAATTCGAAGAGATTACACCCGTTGCACGGTCTTGATTGAAATCGTGTGCAATACGAGCGTCAATGCCTGCCGAAAAATAATTCGCCAAGGCATACTTGCCATTCACCATCCAAATATCGAACGGTCTTGACTTTGCAAGCAACAGCCTGCGTACCAGATACAAAAGTCCTTTGTCAACAAACGGTTTATACAAACCGAGCACACGTGCAAGATCGTTCCCTGTGCCAAGCGGGATAAGCCCAATCTGCACCTTGCTTGCATATTCAGAAGCAAGCATAATAGAAAACACTGACGAAACCGTTCCATCGCCACCAACAGCGATAATCGTTTCCGTCGAAGCAAGGGCATTCAGGATTTGTTCATCCATCCCTTCTTTACGTGTAAATTCAGCCTTCCATTCGTCGGATTTAAAATCCATCGACTCCATAATTTCAGGAAGGAACTTATGGATAACCTTACCTTGACCACCTCCACTCACCGGATTAATGAGGAAAAAGAACTTATACATCTTTTAAAAGTTCATCCTTTGCGTCCAAGTAGTGTTCCACGCCTATCTTTACGTTTTTGAGTTCGTCTGTCGTCAAGGTCCTGACGACATGCGCCGGAGCGCCCATCACGAGCGACCCTTCCGGGAATTCCTTACCGTGCGTCACAAGCGCACCAGCACCGATAATGCAATTCTTTTTGATATGCGATCCATCCATGAGAATGGCACCCATGCCAATGAGAACGTTATCCTCAATCGTGCATCCATGAAGCACCGCACCATGACCAACAGTCACCTCGTCACCAATGTTCACGCCAACACCTGTCGACACATGAATACATACATTGTCTTGAATGTTTGTGCGCTTACCGATTTTTATTTCAGCAAGGTCCGCACGAATGACTGCGTTATAAAATACCGACGAATCATCGCCGACACTCACATCGCCAACCAAGCAAGCGCCTTCGGCCAAAAAGACCCGTTCGCCCACTTGAGGTACTTTGCCTTTATACTTAATTAAGGAACCCATAGTTCCAATTTATAAAAAAACATGCAAAAAAGGGATCAAATTACTTTTAAAAAAGCTTTGTTTTTTACTGTTATAAAAACAACATTTTAGTTAATAAGTTCTATCTTATTGAGTATGAACGAAATACAAAAAAATGATATTGAAAGGATTTTCGAAGCGCAAGGCCAAAATCGCTGGAAAATTGCGCAAACGACCGCCAAAGAGCGCATAGAAAAACTGAAAAAGCTCCGAGACGCAGTCACCCAAAGGCAAGTTGATTTTTACAACGCCGTTTGGTTGGACTTTCACAAGCCCAAATTCGAGGCTTGGCTTAGCGAAGTTTTCCCCATTATCGAAGAAATTGATTACACCATCAGCCATTTAAAGCGTTGGATGAACGACAAAAAAGCAAGTCGCGTGTTCTTTTTGCCAACATCCAAAAGCGTTCTCCATTACGAGCCCAAAGGGCGCGTGCTCATCTTTTCGCCATGGAATTATCCGTATTTGCTGCTGGTCAATCCGATTATTTCGGCAATTGCCGCAGGCAACGTGGTTATGGCAAAGCCATCGCACAAGACGCCGCATGTGAGCGCCTTTTTAGCGAAACTTTTTGCCGACACATTCCCCGAAAACGAAATCGCCATCATCGAAGGCAACGGATCTGAAATCGGAGACCAGTTATTAGCACTTCCTTTCGACCACGTTTTCTTTACCGGAAGCCCAAACGTTGGCGCACACATTGCAGAAATGGCCGCCAAGAATCACGCAAGCATTACGCTTGAGCTCGGCGGAAAATCGCCAGCAATTATACTCCCGAACGCAAGCATCAAGCGACACATCAAGCAACTCGCTTGGGGCAAAACGCTGAACGCAGGCCAGACATGCATTGCGCCAGACTACGCACTTTGCCCGCAAGATAAAGTTCAAGAACTCGCAGAAGCGTTTGCAAACGAAATCAAGCGCATGTTCGGAGACACCGATGCAAAGCGCCACGAAAGTAAAGACTTTGTCCACATTGTAGACAAGCGCGCAACAGAACGCCATGCGGTGCTCATCAAGGACGCCATTGCCAAAGGAGCCACACAAGTCATCGGAGGCGTAAGCGATATCGACAACTGCTACACACCCATTACGGTTCTCACAAATGTCACGCCCGACATGGAAATCATGAAAAGCGAAATTTTCGGACCGATACTCCCGATTGTTGCATACAAGAATCTTGAAGAAGCGATTCAATTTGTTCAAAGCCGCCCGAAGCCGCTTGCGCTATACATCTTCGGAACAAACAAAAGCGAAATCGACTACGTTTTAAGCAACACGACATCGGGATCTTCGTGCGTCAACAATACGATTATCCAAATCGAAAATCTAGAAGTTCCTTTTGGCGGTGTTGGCATGAGCGGAACCGGCAATTACCACGGCTTTTACGGATTCAAGACATTCAGCCACGAACGCAACATCATGCAGCAAAAATGTTTTGACGTGGTCACGTTCTTCCATCCGCCTTACGGAAAACACTTTGGCTCTTTACATTCCAAGATTCAAGGCCTTGCAGAAAAGGCTTTGCGCTATATCAAGTCTATGTAGTGAAGGTTCACCATGGCATCCATACTTTACAGATTCGCTTGTCGCGCATTTCAAAAAGCTTTTTTTGTTGGCGTCCATTTTATGCCTTGGCGCGAGCCACAGATTGTTCATGGCGCAGGGCGTTTACGTGAACTCCCCAACCACCTCAAGGCGCACAACATTGGCAAAGTCCTTCTTGTCACGGATACGATTCTTGAGAAAACAGAACACTTCCAAAACATTAAAAAGTATTTGGAAGAAGCAAATATTGACTATGCCATTTACAATGGAACCATTCCCAATCCGACAATAGACAACATCAAAGATGCCACGCGCATTTACAAGAAAAACAAATGCAAGGGACTTGTTGCATTCGGCGGCGGTTCTGCGATTGATTGCGCAAAAGGGGTCGGCATACGCATAGCAAGACCATGGACCCCCATTTCGTTTATGCGCGGAACGCTGCGCGTTTTACGCAAAATTCCATATCTTGTAGCCATTCCCACAACCGCAGGCACCGGGAGCGAAGCGACTGTAGCCGCCGTCATATCGAACCAGCAAACACACGAAAAGTACCCGATTAACGACTTTGTTCTGATTCCGCGCCTTGCGATTCTCGATGCAAACATCACGCTCGATTTACCGCCGCATCTTAC
>CAMZFJ010000073.1 GCA_947306025.1 uncultured Fibrobacter sp. | reverse complement strand
TCAAGGGCTACAAGGCACTCGGCAGCAAGTTCACCGCTAAGAAAATCAAGCGCGTGAGCCGCATTTCGCCAGCAGATCCGTTTAGCGACGGGAGTGGCGAAGGCGATGCAAGCGAAAGCGAAGATCCGAGCTTGTTCTAAGCGTAAGAACTTGATGGATTGCCACGCCCCCACTTCGACATAAGGTTGGTGCACTTCGGCAGGCTCAGTGACCTTTTGTCAAACCACAGTGACCTAGGGGCTCGCAATGACAAAATTAATGAATTATGCCCCGCGAAAGCGGGGCATTTCTTTTTACATTCAATAAAGAACGCTATTTAAAATCTCTATTCATTAGGATCTCGATCCACCCACCCCAAATAAACTTTCAAATAAAATCGCGGTCCCCTTTTAAGTTCGTATGTATTCGTAACCACATAAGCATACGATGCAGAAACTCTTAAGAACACTAAATTGACGTTCAAATCGGCATGTGGTCTGAAATAGAATTTACGACCGGGACTAAAAGCAAACCAATCCATCTTATAGCCCGCACTCACCGATACAGGGACCCAGCCCTTCCAAAAGAAATATTCCACGGTTGGATTCAACAAGAACAAAGTCCAAAAAAAGCTATTCATCAGAATATCGTCATCATGGCGGCCTTCACCACGTAACACAACAAACGGAAGGAAAGCAAAAGAAACAAACGAGTTTATCCCTGATACTCTATGGTCAAAATGACTCGTATCACTTCTATCCGAAATCATGTGGTAACTAAAAACATCAGCATTCAGATAAAGATTTTTCCCAACCGGAATTCCCCCTTCCAAGGTCATACTAAAATCTTCATTATAAACCGCTTTATCATTGACATGATCAGTCCACCCTGTACCTTCACCTCCAAAAAAGAAGCTATCAGCAAAGGTATGGGAATAGAAAAGCGCCAAACCGCATAGAATCACTAACCAACGCATAAATCACTCCCTCCAAAACATTCACACAAGATGCAATCTAAAGAATATCTCTGTTAAGTAATTCACCGTGGCTGAGTTCGAGGCGGCGGAACGGGCTGTTCAAATAAAAATCCGGGTTATGCGTAGCCATCAAAATCGTGGTGCCGCGGGCATTGATTTCCTTGAAAATGCAAAAAACTTCTTCAGCGTTTTTCGGGTCCAAGTTACCGGTCGGTTCGTCTGCCAAAAGCAAATACGGATTGTGCACCATCGCGCGGGCAATCGCCACACGTTGCTGCTCACCGCCCGAGAGCGTGTAAGGCATCGCAAAGCGTTTCTGTGAAATTCCCACAAGCGCAAGAGCGTCAAAAACCGCACCGTTAATCTTATTGCTCGGAGTGCCTACAATACGGAGAGCTAGCGCCACGTTTTCAAAAACATTGCGGTCCGGCAACAGCTTAAAGTCCTGGAAAATAATTCCCATCTTGCGGCGGAGCGCCTGGATTCTATCGTCCGGAGTGTTCTTGCTATCGTACAGGACGTTGTCCGAGAACTTGACCATCACCTGGCCGCCACGCAGTTCATCCGGACGTTCGTCCATATAAATTAAGCGCAAAAGCGTTGATTTTCCAGCGCCAGAATGCCCCGTCAAGAAAACAAACTCGCCCTTGTTAATACGGAAGGTGACGTTGTTCAACGCCTTCCAGTTGGCTTCGTAAGATTTCGTGACGTGGGTAAAATGGATCATATTATTCCGTCATTCTGATTTCGACAAGAACTTCTTTGCGCCACTTCTTGATAAGCTTTTCGAGCTTTTCGTTTTCCAAGTGCGTTGCGGCCATGAGTTCAATCTTGCCGTAATCTTCTTCGAGCGTAAGTTCGCGCACCTGACGAGAATCGTCGAGACGGAACAAGTGGTAAGCGCCGTCAATCATGACCGGTTCCGAAATTTCACCGACATTCAAGTTAGCGACCGGGTCCACATAAGCGGGTTCCATTTCGTTACGCTGGAACCAGCCGAGCAAACCGCCCTGGAAGTTGCTGGACTTGTCTTCACTGAACTTCTTAGCGGCCGTTGCAAATTGTTCCTTTGTCGTAATCGTTTTGCGGAGAGAATCAGCAAGTGCCACCACAGCTGCCGTATCCTTTGCGGTCGGGATCGTGCGCAAGAGAATTTGTGCAGAACGCACGCCATCTTCTTTACGGCCAATCACGCGAGCAATGTGCCAACCCAAGTCCGTCTTAACCGGAGTCGAAGCATAGTGACCATTCTTCAAACGGGCAATCGCCTGTTCAAAAGCCGGGTCCAAAAGCCCACGCTTGAAATAACCGAGGTCGCCGCCCTTTGCGGCAGAGCTATCCTGCGAATGGCGCTGAGCTAAAAGTTCAAATTTAATGCCAAGGTTCAAGCTATCAATCAGCTTTTCCGCTTCGCGCTTCACAGAGTCCACAATCATGGAATCCGGCTTGATCGGGAGCTGGATGTGGCTCAGCAAAACGCAATTGAACTGGCGCGGGAGGGAATCCTTGTAGTCCTTGTAGAACGCATCCACTTCTTTCTTGGTCGGGTGGATGGTGCCCACATGGAGCTGGCGCACACGGGAAATTTCCATGTGGTTACGGATTTGCTTGCCGAGCTGTTCACGGTACTGGATCATCGAAAGGCCGAGCTGAGCGCGCACAGCCTTTTCAAGAGTCGCCATGTCAATCTTCTGGCTTGCGGCAATCGACTGCAAATGAGCGGTCACACGCTGGTCCACTTCGGATTCTGAAATCACAATCGAATCGCGGTCAATGCGGCTGAGCAAAACTTTTTCTTCAATCAAGCGGTTCAGAACAGCTTCTTTCTGTTGCGCTTCCGTCATGCTCGAAGCTTCAGGCGTATCCTGGAACCTGTAAAGATTGTTCATGAACTCCGAGCGCATAATCGGCTTGCCATCGACGACTGCCGCAATGCCTTCCATCAACACAGGTTCGGCAAAGCAAGCGGTGCAAAGAGCAAAAACTAAAGAGGCAATACGATTCATTATTTTTCCTTTTCACTAAGTACGTTCATCTTCGTAATTATGGGGATACCCGTTTTCCATTCGTCCTTGAGGCGCTTCAAAACGACGTTCTGGTGTTCCATCCAAGCCTGCATGGAAACATCTTCAATCACCTCATCAAGCGGACGCGCGTCAGCGGAATCCAGGCGGTTTGTAATCACGGCAATCTTTGCAGCGCCGTCGCAAACTTTCATCGGCGTAATACGGCCCATGACAGCTTTATGAATCGACGGAATCATGCACGGGTCCGGCGTTTTATCGACACCATCGAATTCCCTCATGCGCTTAACCAATCGGTGGTTCGGCGGAATCGATTCAAACTTGGTGTTCTTGAATTCCTTGTAATAAATCACAGAGGACTTCCAGTCGCCAAACGAAAGGATAGCGCCCGACACTCTTGTCTTTCCGTTCAAATAAAGATTCTTGTTCTTATGATAAAAGTCAATTTTTTCGCCGTCGCTCACCATCATCGTATCGAGGAACGTCTGCATGTAGTAATCGGCTACAATTTTGCGTTTCGTACGTTCGAGCATGCGGATCAGCGCAGAATCATTGAGCGCACCGTTTTTCACAGCCTGCTGGTAGACGAGTTCTTCATCAATCCAGTGCTGCAAAAAGAGAATGCGTTCGTTGTCGCCCCAAGAATCCCAATCAGGAGCGTACGTATAAATCTCCGACTGGTGCAGCTTGGAGTCACCCACTGTAACAATGACAGGGTCTTCGGACCTGCAGGCGGCCAAAAGCACCAAACTGAAAGCAAGTAATATTCGAATAAGAGATTTCATCGCGTCAAATTTAGCAAATTCAAGGTCATGAGAGTACTTAAAGTCGTCCAAAACGGCCTTTCAACCTCGCCAAAGCGTCTTCTTCCACAATATCTTCGGCATCGTTGCCTTTGCGCTTGTACTTGAGGATTTCAAAATCTTCCAAGAGCGCCTTCGCCTGTAGGTAAAGGTCGGCGTATTCCTCGTTATCCACCGGCGTGCGGTCGATTTTGCCGAGAAGTTCGCGGGCGTTTTTGAGTTCGTGATCCTTGAGGTAACGAGCTTTCAAGTACGGTCGGAAATATTCGCGGAGCGTGTTGGCGGAAAGTTCCGTGTTTTCGCGGGCGTGGGAATCGAGAGATACACCCAGAAGCGGCGAGACAGCGCACAGACGCTCAAACAAAGTAAGCTCTTTTTGGTACGCCGAATGGATCGCTATTATTATTTTATTTTTTAAAGTCGACTTTTCGTTCGCGTTGCGCATGTTCACGCTAAAATCTTTCAGCAAATTCCAGCACTTGACAAACACCTCGGCACTGATAAGGCCTGCTTCGTAAGTGGCTCGCACAAGCGAGAGGCGGATTTCTTCGTCTTCGCTGCGGGTGTTTGCCGCAAGGCTCTTAAAGTCGCGAATCTTTTTGCCACGCGAAAATTCAAGCCCTGTAAATCGGACACAGCGATTCGCATCAAGGCTATCGGCAGCAAGTGATTTCGCTACCCAGATTTTAAGGGCCGTTTCAAAACCATCCGCAAAGAGCCCGCCCGTTTCGAGCAAATTCAAGCGATCGGCAATAAGCTGTGTTTTGTCTTCGGAAAGCTGTGAAGCGTAGGTCCCTGAGCCCGCCGAAGGGCCCAAAGGTTTTTCCAAGCGTTTGCGAAAATCTTGCCAAAAACGGGATTCGTCAGCGCCCATCAAGGCCGATTCACCAAGGCGCCAACCAAAGCGCATTTCTTCGAGCGGGAAATCAATACCAAAGCTAACGACCGCCGGGCGCACCGCAAGGAACATGCGGTAAGAACCCCATTCCGGAGAAATTTCGAGTTTATACGGTTCCTGGAATCCAGGCTTCGAAACGACCAAATGCAAGCGCAAATGATTTTCTTTGTCCGGATTGACCGTTGGCACGTCAATGCTTGCGCCGTTAGCGCCAGAGCGGATTTCCTTCGTATTCGAAAAGACTTCGTAAAGGAGCAACAGCGGAGCCTTATGCGGGAAGTTTTCAAGTGCCGCATAAAATTCGTCATCAATCGCAGTGCGTTTGGCTTCGAGCGACTTCTTGACGCTCTTCGGCATTTCGCGAATCACGGATTCAATCATCCACTCGCGCCATTGCTGAATACACATGGCAAACTTCGCCGGAGAAATTTCCGTCAGCAAGTCGTATGGCAAATTGAGCGTGATACCATCGCAATCGCGGGTCGCATCAAACACCATCTCGCCCATGACAATGCGATTGCCAATGCGGAACTTTTCGATGCTACCGCCAAGAGAAGGGGTTTGAGGTATGGGGTCGGTGCTACGCACCTTTGAGGATTGAGCAGTGAGCTTTGAGTTTCCATTCTTCGAACGGGATACCGATTCCGATTCGGAGCCCGGAATGACAATACGATTAGAAAATCCGCTATTGCCGAACGACTCGGCCAAGCCACTCACGCCATTGCCATTCATCGAAAGCCAATAGGCTTCATCGAATTTCAAGAACTGGTCGGTGTGTTCGTGAATGTAGTCTTTAAGCGTCTTGATAGAATTTACTTTACCCGCAATTCGCGTGTAGTATTCCACAAGAGCGTCTTCGCTGGGAGCAAGCCCGAACTGGCGTTTACGCGCTTCGAGCGCATGGAGATTTTCAACGACTCGTTCGTTGTGCGTCATGAACGGGAATGGTCGTGCCACCTCGCCCATCACCACCGCTTCGCGCCAAAAGATTTGCGCGCAATCTTCGGGATTCACGCGAGCGTAATCGACGCGATGGCCACGGCTAATCACAAGCCCGCGGAAACTTACTTCTTCGACGGCTTCGACAAAGCCACGTTCCTTGTTCCATGTGGGTTCAAACCAGCGGCGCGTGCAGAATTGTTCCGCGACTTGCAAAATCCATTCCGGCCTAATTTCCGCAGCTTTGGTGAGGAACGTGCGGCTCGTTTCGCGAACTTCGGCACTGAACAGCCATTCCACGCTTTTTGCATAAAGGTCGCTGCCCGGGAACACGTGCGTTTCGCGGCCGCTCACCAAGCGGTAACAACCGTTTTCGATATCGCGATGCGCCACACCGCCCAAGAATCCTGCAAGGAGCGCAATGTGCAAATTATCGCGATGGAACGAATCGAACGGACAAACTCTATTCTCAAACTTTACATCGAGAATGCGGCTGAACTGTTCGTATAAATCCACCCATTCACGCAAGCGCAAAAAATGCATGCTGTTCTTGTCGCAGAACTTGCGGAGTTTGTTCCAAGACTTTCCATCCCAATCTGTACAGAACGCATTCCACATCGAAACGTAAACGAGAAAATCGCTCTTGTGACCGCAGAATTTTCGATGCAATTGGCGGATACGAGTGCGCTCGGGTTCTTCGTTCGGAACCACGCGCGGGTCCTGGATGCTGAGTGCAGAACACACGATGAGCGCCGGCTGCAACACGCCCGAATCACGAGCACGGAGCAACACCGCCGAAAGCGAAACATCCATCGGGAGCTTCGTCATTTCGCGACCGAGCTTGGTCACATGCCCGCTAGAAATATCAGCCGTGAGCGCCCCAAGTTCAAACAACGTCTTGTAAGCCCCGCGGAAAGCGGAATGCGGAGGCGACTGCAAGAACGGGAAGTTTTCGAGTTCAAGTCCGAGACTGCGGAGTTGTAGCACCACGTTCGCAAGATTGCTACGGCGAATTTCTGGCTCCGTGAATTCATCGCGCTTTTCAAAATTCTCGGGAGAGTAAAGACGAATGCACACGCCGGGCTTCACGCGCCCCGCGCGTCCAGTGCGCTGCCGCGCGCTGGCCTTCGAAATTTCTTCGACGGGAAGCCCCTGGATTCTCGCCTGCGCATTGTAGCGCGAGATTCGGGCCATACCCGTATCGACAACGTAAGCGATTCCCGGAATCGTCAAGGACGTTTCTGCAATGTTCGTCGCCAAGACAACGCGGGTCTTGCCCGTATGCTTGAAAATGCGCCGCTGTTCGTCGGGACTCATGCGCCCATAAAGCGGCAGCACATCAAACGTCGCTGCATCAAGCTCATGCGCAAGTTCACCCATCAAATCTTGAATGTCGCGTTCCGTTGGCAAAAAGCAGAGCAAGTGATCGCGGTGCCGCGTTTCCAAATCGAGAATCGCATCGCGAGCTTCTTCGATCAAGCCCGAATCACCCTTGCCCGAAATGTCCCGGAAATCCTTCGACTCATTTCCCTTCGACAAGCTCAGGGAACTGAAGGTCGGTGAGCCTGCCGAACCATAGTCCGAGAAATAATACTCCACATCGACGGGGAACGTGCGGCCTTCCGCTTCCATCACGCAGCTGTTGTCGTAAAACTCTTCAAAGAGCTTTGCATCGAGCGTTGCCGACGCAACAATCAACTTGAAGTCCGGGCGACGAGCGAGAACCGTCTTGAAAATGCCAAGCAGAATATCAATATTCAACGAACGCTCATGCGCTTCGTCAATCATGATGGCATTGTACTGGCGGAACAGCCTATCCTTGCGGAACTCCTGCAACAAAATACCATCCGTCATTACCTTGATGGGAGCTTCGTTCGTACCTTGCTCCCAAAAACGGATTTTTGTGCTGACTAAATTTTCGTCCTTGAGTTCTTCGCGCAAACGGTCAGCAATAGAAATCGCCGCCAAACGCCGAGGCTCGGTAACGCCAATCTTAAAGGGCTGTGGGGTATGGGCTCGGGCTTCGCCCTCTGGGGTATGGGCCGCAGCCTCTCGCGTTTTAGCTAAAAACCACTCGAGCAAAAACTTCGGCAGCTGCGTGGACTTGCCAGAGCCCGTATCCGCCTTGA
>CAMZFJ010000072.1 GCA_947306025.1 uncultured Fibrobacter sp. | reverse complement strand
ATGGCTTTCTTTTCAATGGTGCTGAAGTCGGTAGGCTTCGTCAGGTATGCTAGTGAGCCATGCGTTCCAATATCAGCCGTCTTGTAGCACTCTGTTACCTTCATGCTGCATTCGTACAACTGCACAAGGTCAAGGTGATCTTTTTCTTGGCCATTCTGCATAATGTAGAGGCATTCATTTACGCTCTTTGGAACTCCCTCGTAGCCCCAGCCCAAGAACACTCCCTTGGCAACAGTGCCGCCAATAAGCAGGCCCTTGAATACACAATTGTCGATGATGGCGTTGCCGTTCCCGAGTATGCCGCCAATGTGTGTACCTCCTTTAATCGTAGCGGTCACAATGCAGTTTGTTATTTTGCTCCCTGGGCCAAACGAATATCCCACGAGACCTGCAGCGTGTATCCCACCGGTGATTGTGCCTGCCACGGTGAGGTTCTTGATGGTTGCTCCTTGGATTAATTGAAATAAGGCTAGGCCATTTTTTTTATCGTCCGTCATGTTGACGGTTATGGTGTGCCCGTTCCCATCGAATGTGCCGGAGAAAAACTGATTCGCATCAGAATCGCCAATCTTTTGAGAAACGGTGATGTCTGCGTTGAGCTGTACATACTCGCCTTCATAGGTTTTGGCAAAATCCATATCTTTTCTCGAAACCAATTTCGCAAAAGAGTTCCAGTCCTTCTCATTGCTGATGATGTAGGGGTCATTCTTTGCGCCGCTGCCCGAAGGTAAACCTGGAACATAAAACGTGGTTCCGTCTATGGCTTTCTTTTCAATGGTGCTGAAGTCGGTAGGCTTCGTCAGGTATGCTAGTGTGCCATACGCTCCGATATCAGCTGTCTTGTAGCACCCAGCTACGTTCACGCTGCCTTCGTTCAACTGCACAAGGTCAAGGTTTTGTTTTTCTTGATTATTCTGCATAATGTAGAGGCTGTTAGAGACGCTCTTCGAATAGCCCTCGCTTCCCCAGCCTAAGAACACGCCCTTGGCAACAGTGCCGCCAATAAGCTGGCCCTTGAATACGCAATTCTCGATGATGGCGTTACCGTTTCCGAGTATGCCGCCAATGTGTGTACCTCCTTTAATCGTAGCGGTCACAATGCAGTTTGTTATTTTGCTCCCTGGGCCAAACGAATATCCCACGAGACCTGCAGCGTGTATCCCACCGGTGATTGTGCCTGCCACGGTGAGGTTCTTGATGGTTGCTCCTTGGATTAATTGAAATAAGGCTAGGCCATTTTTTTTATCGTCCGTCATGTTGACGGTTATGGTGTGCCCGTTCCCATCGAATGTGCCGGAGAAAAACTGATTCGCATCAGAATCGCCAATCTTTTGAGAAACGGTGATGTCCGCATCAAGTATTACTAGCTTATCTGTATACGTATATCCCTTTTTTACAGATGTCGCAAATGCGTTCCAGTCGTCTATATTTTTAATATAATATGCATCTTTTATAAATAATGTTCGAGATATCTTGTAACCATTTTTTTCAACGAATAATTTAAATGTTCTATCTTTGTTGATTGTTACTGGATAGGGAGAGGTGTTGGCTACTTCTATGCCGGTTTCATCACATAAAGATGCGGAAACTTTTTCAACGTTTCCAAATGCCCAACTTATTTCTCCTGTTTCTCCATCAAACATGCCTTTAACTCTTTCGCCTTTGGAATTCTGCAAAGTAAAGTCTTCAATATAAGGCTTTTCATAGGCTGTTACAATAGAATTCTGTTCTATCCTGTTTTCTATATCAGAATAAATTGTATTGAAATCATCAAAATGTACCGTTACACCGATGGAATCTTTATCTTGAAAATCAGCCGTAAACTCATATCTGTATGATAATTGGAATGTCGCTGATAAGTTTTCTTTTATATTATCTGCAACGCAAGTTACGATTATGCATTTACCATACGGCGATTCTCCGTATGAAATATTCCAATCGTTGTTTCCGTTTGTATTGAACGCTTTTGCAAAATGATCCATTGTTGTGTCGATGGACTCATCGTTTTTAAAAAGTCGTTCCAATCCCAGAATGTATATTTTGGGATATTTCTGTTCTTTGTCATCCTTTTTCTGTGGATTTCCACTTACAAAAATACTGAAGTAGAAATCATTTTTTTCTCTGCTTTTGTTATTGTTTGCGAAATAAATGCTTTCAGAAAATTTAGCTGTAGCAATTCCCATAATGTTTAACTCCTTTGTGTTATTTATGGTTGTGTTTCTGTGGACTTTGTTGTAAATTTGTTGTTAATTATCGTTGCGCCGATTGTCGCAATTATTTGTTCTGCTTTTACAAAGTCGATAGAATCGTAAATGATTTTATCCTTATATTCATTTATTAATTGCGTGAAATTATGTTATTACTCAATAATTTATTGTAAATAAAAACAAGCACAAAGTAAAAACGCCCAAGATGAATCTTGAGCATTTTTTTTGATGGATATGTTGTGTGTTCTATTTGAAGATTTTTGCTATTGCGTAAGACCAATATTTGTTATTGGTACATCTTTATCGGATGTAATTTGCAGAAAGATCCTGGTTTGTAATGATCTTCCGTGTGGTAAATGATGCAGGAATCATCTTTTAGAATAAATATGAGACGGTTTTTGCCTCGGTTTGATTCCTTATCGTAATCAACATCGGCTTCGGTATATTTTTCGCCTTGGGATAAATCGGGTAGTGCTTTTTCGTGATTGCCAAAAGTGTCTCCGCCGACCATTACGCCCAAAAATTCTTCGGGGTTATAATTAAAATGTGGGCAGTTTCCTGCACCTCTTTTCAATTCGCATTCTTGTCTAGCTTTGTTCTTCTTCACGTAATTATGGGGGAGTGTACGGTACTTGCATAAATATGCGGCAACGTCTTTAAAGTCGTCATATGAGGCGCTTGAGTCAATAGTGCTTGCGATGTCGGACCAGTTGATTTCTGGGTCTACACTGCAGTCGCTCGGTGGCGGGACTGCTTGGCTCAATTCATTTTTGGCGATGTCCGGCGTGCTGGGAGCGCATGCAAAAAAGAATGCAGAGCAAAAGAGAGTGGGTAAAAATGTGAATTTTTTTGTTTTGAAAATGTGTAACATTTATAGCTCCCTAACTGTGTTGAAGAAAACGTTATAATGTAGAGAATTGCTTTTATTTATTAATTGCTTTTCTTTGTTCTTTTACTCAATATTTTGTTGTAAATAAAATTAAATGTTTAAAATAAAAACGCCCAGAATTAAATCCTAAGCGTCTTTTGTGGTGTAGTTTAATTATGTGGTTCTATGGTGGGATTCTAAAGAATATCTTTAAATGTAATTGAATTTTCCTTTGTGTTTATGGTGTTATTTGGATAAATGAGTGTCTATCAGGCTTTTGGCCCTTCATTTTATTAATTGCAGGAATGTTTGTTTTTACTCTCTATTTTGTTTGAAAAATTTTTTAACCCCGAAAACGAGTTTCAGGGTTATGGAACGGTAAAATTTATTGATGATTGTAGGCCTGGGTTATTTCTTTTTCTTCAACTGCTTAACAAGAAGTGTCACTATAACACCAAATACAAATCCCAAAACACCTGCCAGCACGTATCCGCCGGATTCCGCAGAAATAATAAACGCTCCGTATGCGGATGGTGTTGCAGAAATCGCTGAACCCGAGAAAATGCCGATTACGGCAAAAAGTGCGATTAGGGTAAAGCCTGCTGTAGTCGTCAAAATGTTCGTTACCTTTCGGTCATGTTTTTGTCGGATGATTCCGGCACGTCGTCTTATTTCTTCTAAAGCTTCTTCTTTTGAGTATTTCATGTTTTCCTCCTAAAATATTCATTTTTTAATTAATTGCATAATTTAGTTTTTTTACTCGATCTTTTATTGTAAATAAATATTGTATTTGCTTAAATGCAAGAAAACGCCTGGGATAAAATCCCAAGCGTCTATTGAGGTGTAAATATCTATAGGAACGTTTTTTAATTTTCAAATTATTAATTGCGAGAAAGCTGGTTTTTACTCAAAATTTTATTATAAATTTTTGTTTACATTACGATATGCGGCGTTTCCTTTGTAAAAATTAAGAATCAACCTTGTTGGCTGTAATTAAATAATTAGATTTTGTTATGAAAACATAATCTTGATGGGAAAATGGGAGATGCCGGATATTGATGGACAGCTGTTTATCAGTTTTTTGAATGATGATGCTCAAGATGCCCTTGAAGTACTTTTTAATAAGTATAGGGACGGCCTCATTTTGTTCCTCTATGGGTATGTTCAAAATGCAGACGTGGCCGAAGAGCTGATGATGGACACATTTGCCATTTTGGCTTCTGGGACGGCTAAGTATAAGGAAAAAAACGGAGCATCGTTCAAAACTTGGCTTTTTGCGGTTGCCAAGAACCAGGCGTTGCTTTATTTGCGAAAGCACAAGATTAAGTTAGTTTCTTCTGCGAATGATTTTTTGAACAATATCGAAGCGGATGTTGGTTTTCAGCCGGTCGGGATGCTTTTGCAGAACGAGAAGGATTCGCAAGTGTATCGTGCGATGAAGTCTATTGATGCCGATTACAGGAATGCGTTATTCCTTTTGTATTTCGAGAATATGAAGCCAGAACAGATCAGCCGGATTATAAAGAAAAGCATAAAACAGACGTACAATATTTTAGCGAGGGGGAAAGAGGCTCTGCGTATTGCGTATGAACGGATGGGCGACTCGCATTTAGCGGGAGAAGGCTAACGATGAGCGGCTTGACTCTCTTTGGCATCATAACGACCATTGTACAGTCTATTGTCTTAGTTGTTATTATTGCGAAAACCGTCCGGTTGATGGATAACGGAAAAAATGTGTTTCTTCCGTTCTTTTTTATGTTGGCGATGACCAGTTTTCTTTTGAGCAATATGTATTGGATTGCTTATGATGTTTTAAAACCGGATACGCGCATGCCGATTGCGGCTAATGAAATAGGGGAGTGCGCTATGATTCTGCTTTTGTCGGCAGGGCTGGATGTGGTGCTGAAAGACAAGAAAAAGATTCCCGCCGAAATCGTTTTTACATTCCTGTTTATTGGCGCGAATATCGTATTGTGGATTGCGTGGTCAGGCGAATGGCTCCAAGATGTTTTATTCGGGATTCCGTACATCTATTTCTTGTGGCTTTTGATTCGTGGAATGCGGAGTAGGGGAGTGTTGGTTCGAAAGGAACTGTGGTTTGTGGCGGTGATGGGTGTTTCTGTTTTGATCTTGCAAATTCCTTTGCTTTATGTGAAAGGTTTTTTGTTTGAGTCTATTAAAGTGGCTTTTTTTGTGGTGATGTTTGCTTTGATGGCTTGGTTTGGGGTTAAAAGTTTTCGGAGTAAGGATTACTTTATGACATTGACGTTCTTTTTGTGGACGGAACTTTCGATGTTTTTGAGCTCGGAACCCTATTACTATGTGGCTTTTGGGATGAATATCATTGTGTTACCGTTGATGTATGTGTCGATGAAAAAGGAACTTGCCAATGATTTATGCTGAAAATGTTCTGATTTGCATCGCGGTGCCGCTTGCGATTACGCTGCTTTTCACGAGGGGGAGCGCACGTTGTTTGACGATTTCGTTCCTTGCGGGCATGATTGTTTGCATTTTGTCGGCGTATATTTCTGGTTTTATTCAATTGATGTCCGGATTTTCGGCCGAAGATACCTCTATTTTTCTTTCTCCCATGATAGAGGAATGCATGAAGCTTCTGTCGATGCTGTTCTGTGTATATGTGTTCAATCCGTCCGATGACGATATCCAGTTGTGTGCCGTTGGAATCGGTGCCGGTTTTGCGACAT
Source organism: uncultured Fibrobacter sp. (assembly GCA_947306025.1). Next base: position 1,987 of record CAMZFJ010000072.1, on the reverse strand, counting down.
TTGAAAATTGCTGTTTCATCTTGTTGTCGGGTGCACCGCAACTGGCGTATGTGTTGGTGCGCGGTTCGGCTGTCGGCGTGATGCATATCGTGACGTTGGTGGCGCTCGCTAAGGGAATGCAACTGCTGAAAACGTACAAGGCATTTTCGCTCGCGGGGATTGCGGGCGTGCTGTCGCTATCCGTAACGGTTCACGGGCTCTACAATCTGCTGGTCTCGAAGCCCGGCGTTTCGTCGTATATAGGGTATGTAATGCCTATGGTCTGCGCGATAGTGCTGTATCGAATCAATAGCGAAACAAGTCGTTATGATGAAAAGTGATGGGCGCTTTTGCGGCCTTTTTGTTCTTAATCACGTATTTTGCTGAATTATTGCAAAATTAATTTTATTTACTTACATTTATGTTATGAATGTAAAGTTTTTTGACATGGATTCCCCCTCTAACACAGCTTGCTTGGGCTGTTTAAAGTTTTTTTTTGCGGCTTTAGCTGCAACTTTTTTCAGTCTAGTTTTCACCGCATGCGGTGACGATTCTTCCTCTGCTTCCGTAGAAATTCCGGACGAAAGTTCATCTGCGCTTGACATCGACCGGATGACCCTTCGCGAGAAAGTGGGGCAGATGTTTTTTGTGCGCCCTGAAGCGCTTGATACGAGTATCCATTGGAGCGAATACGCCGAACTTACGGATTACAAGTTGCAGAAGGTGAACGCGACCATGCTTGCTATCAACGAGGATTATCCTGTCGGTGGAGTCATTCTGTATGCGCACAATATCGATGGCAAAAGTCAACTTGCTTCTTTCGTGAAAGAAATCAAGGCGCTGACGGTTCTCCGTTGCTTGCGATTGATGAAGAAGGCGGGCGCGTGGCGCGAATTGCGAACAATGGTAATTTCGATGTGCCCAAGTACGAAAGCATGGCCGCGATTGCTAAGAGCGGCGACCCGGCCGAAGCTTTCAAGGCGTCGTTTACCATCGGGAGTTACGTCAAGAATTATGGATTCGATATCAACTTCGCCCCGGTTGCTGACGTGAACACGAACCCCGAAAACATCGTCATCGGTCCGCGAGCCTTTTCAGACGACCCGGAAACTGCTGCCAAATTTGTGGTGAGCTACTTGAACGGGCTCGATTCTGCAAAGGTCATCGGCACGCTCAAGCATTTCCCCGGCCACGGCGATGTAAAAACGGATACGCACACCGGCTATGCCGAAACGAACAAGACATGGGACGAAATGCTCAAGTGCGAAATGATTCCTTTCAAGGCGGGAATTAAGGCCGGTGCGCAGATGATTATGACGGCGCACATTGCGGCCCCGAAGGTGACGGGTAACGATTTGCCTTCTACGCTTTCGCCTGTAATTTTGCAAGAAAAACTCCGCGGAGAACTCGGTTTTAAAGGTGTTATCGTGGCCGATGCGATGGACATGGGGGCCATCACCAAGCAGTTCAGCAACAGTGAGGCGGCCATTAAGGCTATCCAGGCGGGCGTCGATATCATCCTTTGTCCGAAGGATTTTGTGGAGACTTTTGATGCTGTGGTCAAGGCTGTCGAAAAAGGCGACATCAAGGAATCGCGTATCGAAGAAAGCGTTCGACGGATTCTTGAACTGAAGAAATAGAATAAAAAAACGAGGTGTATATGGAATTCAAAAGATTCACAAAACCGCTTACCGTTGCCGCCGCTGCATTCGCGTTAGCCGCTTGCTGAGATGACCGTTCTAGCACTTCGGGTGATGATTCTAATCCCTTGGCATCGCAAGTTGAGGGGATGTGGTGGAGTCTTATCGACAGCTCTGGCTCCTACATCTCCGGAAAAGACACCTTGAAATACACGCGAATCGGTCATGCTCTTCAGTTCAATGAAGATGGTTCGGGCTACGCCGTTACCTTATTTTTCAATGATGAAAGCAACGAACCGATCAACCTTATTGGTGGCAAAAACTTCGCCACACTATCTTACACCTACACGTCGGCTTCAAATGGAGAA
>CAMZFJ010000071.1 GCA_947306025.1 uncultured Fibrobacter sp. | reverse complement strand
ACTGGAAGTGCTTACGAGCCTTCTTGCGGCCGAACTTCTTACGTTCAACGGCACGGGCGTCACGAGTCATGAGGCCTTCCTTCTTGAGAGCCGGCTTCACTTCTGCGTCGTTAGCAACGAGTGCGCGGGAGATGCCGAGACGGACTGCGCCCATCTGGCCAGCGATGCCACCGCCACGAGCGGTAACTTCGACGTCCCATTCTTCCGCGTTGCCGAGGATGGCGAACGGAAGGTTAGCAATCATGTTCTGCACTTCAGAATGGAAGTAATCCTTGAAATCACGACCATTGATAGTGCGCTTGCCGGAACCCGGCTTCAGGATCACAGCGGCGATGGCGTTCTTGCGACGGCCAGTGCCGCGGTAGATCTTCTTATTCTTTGCTGTAGCCATAGTTTTCTCCGTTCTAAATTAAAGTTCTACGACTTCGGGTTTCTGGGCAGCGAACGGATGTTCGGCACCTGCAAAAATCTTGAGCTTCTTGATCATCTTGTGGCCAAGAGCGCTGTGCGGGAGCATGCCCCAAATGGCAGCTTCGAGCGGAGCAGTCGGGTGCTTTGCCAAAAGGTCGGCAAAGTTGATCCAACGTTCACCGGCGATGTGACCGGTGTGGTGGAAATACTGCTTCTGGAGAGCCTTGTTGCCGGAAACAGCAACCTTTTCAGCGTTGATAACAACCACGAAGTCGCCAGTATCGACGTTCGGGGAATAGATGGCCTTATGCTTGCCCATGAGGAGACGAGCAACTTCGCTTGCAACGCGTCCCATCGGCTTGTCAGCTGCATCCACAAGCTTCCACTTGCGGGAGACAGTCTTCGGGTTTACCGTAATGGTCTTCATGTAAATCCTCTAGTGAGTGAAATTCCAGGGCACAGTCGCCCCGAGAAAAGCAGGGTAAATATAGATGCATTTACGGGAAGGTTCAAGGGTAAAAAAGTTGTTTTTTAAGAAAAAGCGCTATTTTTAGGCTTTTATCATTCTATCAATTATACAAATTATAGCAATTGATATAGTTTTTTAGGGTTATTAGTCAATGGTCATTGGTCAATAGTCAATGGTTAGTGGGCATGAGCTTTGAGGTCGGGGCTACGCCCCTTTGAGCGATGAGCTTTATGACGTGGGTCATCTTGGAGGCGGAGCCGATGAGTTGAATCGACAAGCACCGCACCGGATCCTTCACTGCGTTCAGGATGACATCAAAAAAGTAGGCCCATGGGGACTCAGCAGCAAAAGCCACCGATAAAGAACAAGATACAGATAAATCATTTCATAATGTGAGCAGATTCATACGATCGTTTAAGAATAAATAATTTTTACTTTCAAAAGATTATACATTTTGTCATATGCATCCCTTATTTATTACTTTATTTGCGGTTACCCTGAGTTTTGCTCAAACAGCACAAGATCCAACAACGCGTCATCACGACTGTTACTACAGTTCGCCGCTCATAGATCACGATACAATAGACTACGTCAAAGGGATGCAGCTACAAACTCAGTTTACAGACTCCACAAATATTCGTAACGAACCTAGCCTCATCCACACAGTCAACATCTCAGGTATTGTAGATTCCGTAATCGATACTACAACCATAGAGCTTATAATGTATGATGGGCAACAGTCTCCTAGACTAGCATATTTTAATAATGTAGGATACATGCACCGTGTTTTTTTGCGCAACTTCAAAGCAAACTATACAACCGAATCTCCAATGACAAGAGCGTTAGACTCTTCATGGATCTTTGTTCCCTGTAGTCTTCAGGTTAAGCCATCCGATTCGATTTTCATAAAAGGGTATTCCACACTGTACAAATACATTTGGTCAGAATATGATTGCAATTATAAATGGGGCGATTACATTGCAGGCGAATTTTTCATTTTTCCAAACAATACATCAGCTATAAAAAGCTCAAGAGCACGCAAAGAAACCGTCATAAAAAAGCGCAATCGTGACGCTAGCGGCAAGATGTTAAAAAACAACACCGCCAGAAAAATCATTTATTAGCAATTCTAAAATCCTGTTAATTTTTAGCGCAACACCGAAAAAAATTTATCACCATGCGTATTACTCTTTTTTTACTCATCGCTGTCAGTCTGGTATTTGCACAAGCCGCACAAGATCCAACAACGCGTCATCACGACTGTTACTACAGTTCGCCGCTCATAACTCACGATACAATAGACTACGTCAAAGGGATGCAGCTGCAAACTCGGCCAACCGACACAACAAACATCAGTAACGAGCCAAGCCTCATCCACACAATTGACATTTCGGGGATTGTTGATTCCGTAATTGACACCGCAACTATAGAGCTAACAATTCATAACGGCGAAACGAATCATAGTTCAGGTTATTTTTTTCTCGGCAACGACAAACCAATGTCATACACACACCGTATCACTTTGCATAATTTCAAAGCAACTTATTTAAACGAGAATCCAATGACTAAAGTATTAGATTCTTCATGGATATTTATTCCGTACAATTTTAAAATCAAGCCATCCGATTCTATTTTTATCAAAGGATATTCCGCAATTTACCGATACATTTGGTCAGCAAATGAATGTCAATACAATAGGTCAAAAGACCTTGCAGGCGAATTTTTCATTTTTCCAAACAATACATCAGCTATAAAAAGCTCAAGAGCACGCAAAGAAACCGTCATAAAAAAGCGCAATCGTGACGCTAGCGGCAAGATGTTAAAAAATAACACCGCCAGAAAAATCATTTATTAACAATTCTAAAATCCTGTTAATTTTTAGCACAACATCGAAAAAAAATTATTACCATGCGTATTACTCTTTTTTTACTTGTCGCTGTCAGTCTGGTATTTGCACAAGCCGCACAAGATCCAACACAATCGGATTTCCGTGATTGTTACGACGCCCCACCTTACATAACTCATGACACTATTGCTTATGTCAAGGGGATGCAGCTACAAACTCGGTTTACCGACACAACAAATATCAGTAACGAGCCAAGCATCATCCACACAATTGATATTTCGGGGATTGTTGATTCCGTAATTGACACAGCAACTATAGAGGTTGTTTTGCAAAATGGAAAAATTTCTCTCAAGCGAGCCATTCTTTCTATCGCAGATGACAAGCCATTAACTTTCGTCCACCGCCTTCTTTTACGCAATTTCAAAATAACTTATTCAAATGAATCTCCAATGACAAAAGTTGTCGATTCTTCATGGATTTTTATTCCATATAGTTATCAAATCAAGTCATCTGACTCAATTTTTATAAAAGGATATTCCGCACTTTATAAGTACATTTGGTCAGAATACGATTGCAGATATGACCGTTCCGAAGAAATAAGAGGGGATTTTTTTGTACACCCCAATACATCAGCTATAAAAAGCTCAAGAACACGCAAAGAAACCGTCATAAAAAAGCGCAATCGTGACGCTAGCGGCAAGATGTTAAAAAATAACACCGCCAGAAAAATCATCTATTAGCAAAAGCTAATACCATAGCTAACGAGCTTTCGCATTAGTAAAAACGCCATCCGCGTGACGTTTCTTCGACGATTCTTTTAAGATTTTACCGGATCCTTCGACTTCGCCCTTACTTGCACCGCTCAGGATGACGTGTCGAGAAATAATGGTTCCTCGCATGCGCGAGGATGACAGATTCCGGCATGTAGGCAGGAATGACAATGCTCAAAGGTACGAAGTGCTGACCTCACATTTTGACGACAACGACCACTTTCTCTAGTAACTAACCGTCCTACCGTCTACTAAATTCCACCAACTACTTACTGTTACCGCTTTTTCGCATGCTCGCGAGCGCTTTGGATTTGCGTCGTGCCGTTTCTTGAAGGTTCACGGCAACATCAAATTCATCGACGATTTCGCGACCGAGGATTTCTTCAAGCACGTCTTCTAGGCTTGCGATACCGGCAATTGCACCGAATTCATCAACTACGCCTACCATGTGACCGCGCTGCTTGAGGAATCGCAGCAAAAGTTTGTCCGTCATGAGGCTATCTGGCACGAGTTGCATGGGTCGCATGAGCTGACGCAGTTTCACATCGCGTTTGCCTTCGGCCAAAAGGTTGTACGCATCTCGGCGGAGCACTATTCCAATCCATTGGTCTTTATTCCCATCGTAAAGCGGAACGCGAGAAAACGGCCAATTACCGCGACTGTCCAGAGTCTCGCCAATCGTGCTATCGGCAGGGAGCGTAAACACGACCTGACGAGGCGTCATCACGCGGCGCACGGGGAGCGACTTGAGCGAAAGAATATTCTTGATGACAAGCGCCTGCTGGCGGTCAATCACATCTTCACGCAGGCCAAGACTCACCAGGCTATTGATGTCTTCGATACTCACATCCTTCTTTTCTTTATCTTCGCGAGTCCAGTGCTTGGTAAGCGTCAGGCAGAGCCAAATAATCCCAGTCCAACTTAGCACTTTTGTGATGTAATAGAACGGCACAGCCACAAGCGGCGCACAAATTTTAGCCTGCTTAACGCCAAGCGTTTTCGGAGTAATTTCGCCAAAGAGCAAAATGAGAATCGTGAGCACCACGGGGAGAAGCATCGCCTGCGAAGGAGTCAGGCGCTTTACTGCAAGGGCTGTCGCCAAGGACGCGCCCACGGTATTCGCGACCGTGTTCACCACAAGCACCGAAGCAATGTACCTATCGATGTTGTCCTTTACATGCTTGAGATAGCTCGCGGTAAATTTCTTTTGGCGTTCAAGCACTTCCACCGTCGAAGGGGGAACGCTATAGAACGAGGCCTCGGTCACAGAGCAAAACGCCGAAGCAGCAAGGCAACAAAAAACAGTTAAAGCAATTTCAAACATATTTTGCGCCTCCGGCGCATTTTCATTTTTTTTCTTTCGTCTCTCGTCTGTAGCCCACGCAGTGGGCGTTCTTTCGTCTTAGCAATTTCTATTGCATTTCCCAAAGCATCGGTTCAATGGCCCAGAATTGCATGCGTTCCATGTCGCGGATAAAATTGCTCAACGCCTTTGTATCGGCAAACGGAACGATAAACGAATCTTCGGTATTCAACTGAACAAGTTCGATATCGGTTGATTTCGGGATATCGGCAAGTTTACGCACTTCATCAAGAGCGTCATCAAAACCGCCGAGTCCTTGCACAAGGCCTGCTTCTTTTGCCTTCCAGCCCACCATCACGCGACCGCCACCATACACGGAATCCACCACGGCTTGGTCAATTCCAGTCGCCTGCGAAACCACGCCCGTAAAGCGGTTGTAGAAATCATCCATGTATTCTTGCAACGCAGCCTTTTCAGTGTCTGTCCACGGGCGAGCAATAGAACGGGCATCAGCATAATCGTTGGTCTTCACGGGCTCATTTCTCAGCCCAATTTTTTGCATCAAGCCAGAAGCATCTATCTTTCCGCCATAAATTCCAATGCTCCCGACAATAGCAAACGGTTCTGCAATTATTTTATCTGCGCCACAGGCAATGTAGTAGGCGCCCGATGTTCCAATATTTCCGATACTAGCAACAATCGGAATTTTAAAGCGGCTCAAGTTTTTAAGCGCACCCCAGATTTTATCGGATGCAATGGCGTTACCGCCCGGCGAAGAAATCCGCACAAGGAGCGCCTTCACACCCATGCCAGGGAGTCTGCGCAAGCTCTCAAGTACAGCCGATTCCATTTTAGAATCAATCGTTCCGTTAATATTCAACAGAGCCACTTTTGCACGATGACTCCAGCTTTCGTCAAAGATTTTTGTATTCGATGGAGCCCATGTTCTAAATCCAGCGTAAGGAACATCGATTCCAAAGAATGTTTTTAAGGCATAGCTAGGCACCTGATCGATATAAAGCATCGTATCGGCAAGGCCCGCCTTTTGCGCACCAGTCGCTGTAATCACAGGCTTTTGCGCGAGTTCATCCAGCTTTTCGGCATTGACCGGAGTCGTTCCCGTTTTCATCCGCGATGCCAAGCGCATTCGAACAAGTTCCCAAATATCCTTGTAAAGCGTTTCCACATTTTCGCGGGCATTCACCGACATGGAATCTGCCGTGTACGGTTCCACTGCCGACTTGTAGGCTCCATGACGCAAGAACTCAACCTTGACACCTAGTTTGTCCAAAAATCCTTTGTAGAACGTAATTCCGCCACCAAGCCCAAGCCACGTAAAATGCGCCGAGGGCTCCACCACAATGCGGTCCACGCTGGCAGCCGCCATAAGCACGGACGGACGAACATCATCCATATAAGCAATCACAAGCCCACCGCGAGCCTTGAGCATTTTCACATAGCGATTAATCTCTTCGGAAATGGCCAAGTTACCGTTATACCCAGAAAAATCAAGCACGACAAGCCCCGCCGCCGGATCGCGAAGCAGATGTTCGAACAAATTCCGAACCTTCATGAGTCCAATGGACGACGGTTCAAAGAAAAGGAACTTCTTTTCCACTTCGGAAACTTCCATGTTGAGCGGCACACGGATAATCTGCGCCGAATGCGACGACCGCGGGTTACGCGCCGCATGGAAACCGATACTTCCGCCCTTCGGCAAAAAGTCATCTAATATCTTGAGGGATGCATCGACATACCCGCCAAACGAAGTAGAAAGCGTAAGCGCGAATTCATCGTCATCACCGTACAAAGGCATTTTAAAGCCGAATCGGTATCCATAAAGAGAAACTTCCAAAAGCAGCCGGTGTTCCTTCCAATTTTCAACATCGTAGCTAGCATTCAAGAAATTTCCCAAGCGAAGAGTCGCGCCAGCATTGTGGATGCGCTCCATAGAAGCAGGCCCCAAATAAAGCAAGTTCTCGCAAGAATAACCAAGAGAAATAAAGCGGAACGGACGAATCAAAATGCCCGGAGAGTACGTCCACTCCGTTCCCTTGAAATCGGCGCTGCGAAACGCCGTAAAACGGCCGCCCAAGAACGCGCTTCGGTCAAAAAGCGGGAAACTATGCGTCAAGTTCCAACGCGATTCGTCCATACCCTTATCGTTAAAACGATACTCGAAACCCGCGCCAATACGGTCCAAATTACCGCCAACCCGGAGCTCGGTAATACCGTCATCGAATTGGTACGAGACCAGCGCACCCTTGGAATCAAGTGACGAAAGCCCGGCCGGGTTTCCGAAAACACCATGTCCCCCATCGAGCGAGACAAAACCCGATTCGCCGGGAAGATAGGCATAAGACAGCGCAGACAGCGCAAAACACGTAGCAATTACTTTTCTCATCAGTGATATAATAGAAAAATTGCTATCTTGGTTAGCGAGTGTAGGAAATAATTTTAACACAGTGGTGGATCTATGGCTGCATCTTCTAAAAAAGAAGAAACTGACCTCTTTGATTTATTAAAGGAACTCGTCAAAAATTGGAAAATCATGGTTCCGTGCATTATTCTTGCCGGAATTATTGGCGTATTTGTCGCCATGTGGATTCGTCCTATTTATAGAGTAGACGCACTACTCCAAATCGAATCCAAGAATAACAAGAGTGTCGGCTTGATGGGTGGACTTCCCAGCCTCTTTGCCAGCGCTAGCCCTGCCGAAACCGAAATAGAGCTCATTTATAGCCGCCAAATCATCGGAGAAGCGGTGGAGAAGTTGCGTTTGCAATACACAGCAACACCGATAAACAAAATAGACAGATTGTTGCACCACGAAGGCCGCATGGAGCTCAGCCAATTCGATGTGCCATGGAAATTACTCCCTAAAGACGAAAAAAAGGGGCCTTGGATTGCAGAAGCTATAGACAGCACCTCATTTAACTTGTTTGACCATAAAGGCAATAAAATCTTGACGGGAACCGTCGGACAAACATATAGAGTTCC
>CAMZFJ010000070.1 GCA_947306025.1 uncultured Fibrobacter sp. | reverse complement strand
ATGCGCTACAACAAGAAACTAGAAGTTCTTGGTTTGCATGAGTTCTGCTACATGCCCGACATGATTACGTTTACGCCAGACGGAAAGAATTTGCTTGTCGCTTGTGAAGGTTCTCCTGACGAGACGTTCACTGAAGATCCGGAAGGTGGTATTGGCGTTTTGTCGATTGCTGCGGGTGCTAATGCGACGGACTTTGCGAAAGCTTGGAAAAAGCCGCAAAAAACGGTAGTGGGTTTTGATGGGCTTGATTCGTTAAAACTGATGGCGAAGGGCGTTCGCAAAACGGGCGTGAAGAGCTTTGTCCAGTCGCTTGAACCGGAATACATTACGGTTTCTGGAGATTCTAAAACTGCGTGGATTAGCTTGCAAGAAAACAACGCCCTTGTGAAGTTCGACGTGGCCGCAAAGAAAATATTGGATGTGTTCCCGCTCGGTTATGTGGACCATTCTGTGTTGGGTAACGGGCTTGATGTCAAGAAGAACAAGGCTATTGAAATCAAGAATTATCCATTGCGCGGCTTGCGCCAACCGGATGGAATTTCATCGTTCTCGGTGAGCAACAAGACGTTTGTCGTGACGGCGAATGAAGGCGCTCCGGTCAATGATTACAAGGCTTGGACGGATGTGACTACTCCGATGATGCTTTCGCAGCAGGGCGTGCTTGACCCGGATGTATTTACATCAAGTGTGCTGGACGATTTGAAGAATGTAACGGTGAGCCGCTTGGAACGTTGCGATGTTGCTCCCGATAAGACTGCAAATGGCAAGTGCCCTTACATGTATTCCTTTGGCTCGCGTTCCATTAGCATTTTTGATGGTGCAACTGGGCACTTGATGTGGGATTCTGGTGACGTTTTTGAGCAAACAATCGCTAAGGTCGCTCCGGACTATTTTAACTGGAATTCCAAGAAAGGTAAAGTCAAGATGGACGCCCGCAGCGAAGATAAAGGCTGTGAACCGGAAAATGTGACGACGGGTATCGTTGGCGAAAAGCGTTATGTATTTGCCGGTCTTGAACGCACGAGCGCTGTGGCCGTGTTCGATATTACGGGTGTCGAAAAAGGGAATGCCCCGAAAATTGTGGATTTTTATTTGAACCCGAAAGACCGCGGTCCCGAGGGCATTTTGTTTATCCCTGCAGAAAAGAGCCCTAATGGCGAGCCGCTCTTGATCGTTGGCTACGAGTACAGCAAGACTCTTGCGGTGTACGCTGTAAAATAGAACTTAGAACTTAGCCCGCTTCGCTCTTAGAACTTAGATATTGCTATCTCACTAAGTTCTGCCAACTAAGTTCTGCCAACTAAGTTCTGCCAACTACGTTTCATGTTTTACATTACACTCTCAGGCCATGGGTGTTTTGGGTATCTTCCGCGGAGTTCCTTGCGGACTTCGGCGTAGGTGTTTTGCCAGAAGCTCGTGAGGTCCCATGTTTTTTGAATGGTGCGGAAGTTCGGCGCTAGAATGTCGTAACGCACTTTGAGCTTTCCGTCGGCGATTTTGTGCTCTCCACGGAGCTGCATAAAGTCTTCGATGCGTGCGGAAATTTCAACAAGAACTCCGTCTGCACTTTGTACAATTTTGCCGCTGCTTTGTTCATCGGCGGTGGCGACGGTTTGGTAGCTATAGCGTGCGCGTTTGCCGTTTGGAAGCATGTAATGATCGGGGAATGTTTTTTGCAACCACGCGAGCATGGATTTTCCGAAGTAATCTTCGACGATGTTTCTGTAACGGTCTTCGTTGATGTCGCGCAGCAAAAAGATTCCGTCGGTAAGCTCATTGAAAATGAGTTCCATGTCTTCGTCGTTGAATTCTGGCAGGCCGAAATCGGGATAAAGCTTTGCGGCAAGGCGCATCTTGATAAGGAGCGTCTGCAAATTTTCGGTGAGGTAGCGGCCTGTCCAATTTTCTTTTTCGAGCTTGTCGCGCCAGGCTTCTACCGTGAGTTCTTTAAGTTTTTCGAGGACCTTGGGCGAGGCTTCTTGCGGGAGGATTTCTTTGCGGCTGATTTCGCGCACGTCACCGTTCGGGCTTTCGCTTTCGTGAATCTCGACTCCGATGAAGCGTTCTTGACCGCTGCGCCACAGCAGTTCGTAGCGAACGATTTCGCTATCGCCGCCGAGCAATTCTTTGGGAATGGGGGCGTAAAGGTTTACGCGCAATTCGGACTTGGAGCCTGCTTCGGTGCGGAGCATCGAAAGCGCGAGTATCGCGTAAGGGGGCTCGGCCACCTGCAGGCGGATGGTGTTGCCGTTGCTTAATTTGTAGACGTTTCCGCTTGGCGTTGCAAGAGCATCCGGGAATGAGGTAAGGAGCTTTTGGGCTATGAGGTGTGGGGTCGGGAGCGAAGCTCCCTTTGAGGTCGCTGAGCTTTGAGTGGTAATGTCATCCTGAGCGACGTCCTGTTGGGGTGTTGTCGGAAGACTCTGTGCGATTTTGTCACGGTATTCTTTCAACTGCCTTAGCGTGAATGTGACTTCGCGCGGAGCGTTTATAGATTTTGAAAGCGTGTCCTTGGCAAGAGTGAATAAATCGAGCGTAACCTTGGACTTTTGAATAAATTCTGTACCCGAATGAATCCAAGCCATGGCGGCGAGGAGCAAGTCGGGGAGGTCTGCGGCGCTGTTTGCCTTGGCGAGAATGAGGGCGAGCGGAATATTTGAAATCGGCGTTTGGACGGCGCGCTTGCCAAGTTCCGTGATGCAACCGTCATTGAGCATGCCGAAGTTTTCGAGCATCGCCGTAGCGGTCATTTCGCGCGCTTCGGGAATCGCTGTGGGCAGTTTTATTTGAGATTGCTTCGCAATGACATTACTCTCGTCTCTCGTCTCTCGTCTCTCCTCTGACTCAAGCGCTGCTTTTTGCAGAATCAATTCCGAAGGCTCGATTTGCAATACTTCGGGCACGATGCCTTGTTGCATGTGCTTTTCGGCATCTTCGGTCCAAAGGCGGATGGCACAACCGTTCTGTGTACGTCCACTGCGGCCACTGCGCTGGATGGCGTTTTGCAACGAAATCGGCAATGTGCGCAATACGTTTACTTTCTTGCTGTCGTCGTATTCGTTCACGCGCTCGATGCCGCTATCGACAACACCTGTAACGTTTGGCACTGTGATAGATGTTTCTGCAATGTTGGTCGTGAAAATGACTCGCGGGCGTTCTGTTTCTTCGAAAATGCGGTCTTGCGTTTCGCGGTCTTGACCGCCGTAGAGTTCAAGGAACTCTGCGACGTTGTCGCCAAGCGCCTCGCTTGCGGCGGTGTGGCAACGTGCAATTTCTGCCTTACCCGGCAAGAATACAAGCGTCGTTTGCCAAATGTTATTGCGGTACAACGTGCGCAATGCACGAACCACTTCGCTTTCGATACCTTGGCCTGCGGCAATGTTTATGCCTGCGGCAGGCTTCTGGTGCAGAATTTGTACAGGATAAAGCGGGTGCCCGAGCTGCAAACATTTCACGCCAAGCGCAGCTTCGAGTTCATCGCGGTTCAATGCCGCCGACATTACCGCGATGCGTGGCATGTTCGCATTCTTCGTCAAATACGCGAACAGCAAATCCATGTCTGCACGGCGTTCGTGGTATTCATCGAACACAACCCAATCGGCGTTTAACTTTCCATGCAAAAGTTCTTGCAAAAAGTTACCGTACGTCTGGAACAAAATTCTTGTTTCGCTCGACTTGCAACTGTCTTGCCTGAACTGGTAGCCGACCGTCTTGCCGCACGGTTCGTTGTGCAATTTTGCGGAGTATTGGGCGAGGGCCAGTGCCGCGATTCGCCTTGGCTGCAAAACGACAATGCGCCCGCTAAAGTGCCTGCTCAAGAACCACGGAATGAACAATGATTTACCGCTACCGGTAGGCGCTTCGATAAGCAAATTCCGCGATGTTTCGATGGCGTGGACTAGCTTGTCTTCTTCTTCGGCAATGGCTAAATCTTTGTACGTGCGCATTGGGGCTCTCGTTTTGTCTTGTTGAGGTACTCTTTAAAAAAGTTGACCCCGTCGCAGTGACCTGGGCAACAGCTTTAGAATTTTTTTTCTAACAATTTCTAGTAACTATAAACTTAGAACTAGTAACTGGTAACCTTCGGTTACCTTGGATATCTCAGCTTTTCGCCGGTAGCTTCGTCAATGTAGGGGTGCTTGCCTTCGCGGTACTTCTGGTTGATGACCAAGTTCTGGAGCCTTCTCTTGATGCCTGCTTCGGTCTTGCAGAAGAAGAACACGACTTTATTCGTTCCCGGCACCTGGAACACGGCGAGCTTGAACTTTTGCGAAACCGCGCGACGGAAAAATTTAACGTCTTCTTTCTTGGGAATAACCTGATCGCTGCCCGGCTTGATTTCGCAAATCATGTCGGCATCGGCGAGCAAAGCCTTGGACTTCTGCTGGAGGGCGAGAAAGTTCGGTTCGGTGCTCTTGCGGATGTTTTCCATATTGAATGGGCTTCTTGCCTTCAATCCTTTAAGGAATCCGCGGAGAACAAAGAATAAAAGAACGACCACGACCAGAACGACTAGGTATGGCCAATAGTTTGCGAGAAAGTCTAACATAATCACCTCAGTTTAGTGAACCAAATATAACAATTTTTCAAAGTCCCGTTGAAATTGCTAAATAATCCCTTGTTTTTTCTATATTGGGGAGAGTGATTGATTTTATGAAAATAATCGGCTTTGCTTTTTTGTTTTCTGCGGCGCTCGCTTTTGCCGATCAGGGTTCTAGTGAATCTGTCGCTGTCGGTTGTGCTGACGGAGCAAAAATTGAATCCATCGATTTGGATGGGCTTAAATATACAAAGCCGCATGTCGTATGGCGTGAACTCTCCCACAAGGTGGGGGGCGTTTTTTCGCAGGGGACTTTTGAAGCGGAAAAGCTTCGCTTGCAAGACCTCGACCTGTTTACCGAAATATCGATTTCCTGCGACTCCGTTGTTCCAACCGATTCCGCCGGCATCATAGACTCAACCTCATACCCCATACCTCATAGCTCACGCCTCATTTACCATTTCAAGGAAATCTTCCGCTGGATCCCTTCGCCGGATAGCAAAACGACCGATCGCGATGGATTCATGATTGGGCTTGCTCTTGCGAATCTGAATGTGCTTGGCGAAGACATTCGTGCCGAGGTTCATTACCGCACTGCTGTTGATCCGATTTTTGAAAAGAACGAGTATGCCTTTTATGCCAGTTCCCCTTATTTGTTCGGTGTACCGCTAGGGTGGAATATTGATTTTACAAGAACAGACAGTTGGGATGACCTCCGCAAATTTAGGGACGCCTGTTGGTTACTTAGTTTGGATGTAAACTGGAAGCTGATTCCTCATTTTTCTGTTCTCGGAAAATTAGTTTATCGTTACCTTGAAGGTGGTCCCGGATTCTTGCCCGAAATCGGAATCGGTGCTGCGGTTGATTATCGCGATAGCGAACTGGATAGCCGCAAGGGAATTTATTTTGAAAGTGCTGTGACGCATGTGGGCGTTGGTGGTTCGCGTGGCGAAAACTTTGTGGAATTTTTGGAAGATGCTCGCGCCTATTATACGTTGGGCCGCTTTGTCACTGGGGCGACCGCCTTGGTTCGCTTGCGTCCAGGTGATGTCAAGTTTTATGATTATTTCTATCACGGAGGAACGAACTCTTTCCGTGGCCTTAAAGAGCCGGATGCTCAACATTTAGGTGTGCATGAAATGCTTTTGACGCTTGAAGAGCGTTTTGTGTTGCTGGATCGTCGCTCCGCCTCGCTATGGGGTGTCAACTTCTTTTACGGAATCCAGTTGGTGGCTGGTCTTGATGCAAGCGTTCTTTGGGACAAGGGCGCGCCTGGCTGGAAAAATTACGAAGGAGCCGTTTACGGAGGTCTCCATATTGTAATCCCGGCTCTAGATCGAATCCGTTTTGAAATTGGCTATAGCCCGGACAAAGGTGAACCTAAGTTTTCTTGGGGCATTTCGGGCAAAACGACAACGCAACGTTGGCGTGGACGCTGATAGGGTAATGCCGCTGTAAAGCGCTGGCGGAATTTTTAAGAAAATCGATTCATTGAATGCTCCCTTTTTGTGCGAATGGGGAGCTGTTTTTCATGTTGCAGAGAATATTTTATAAGTTGATAAAAAACTTTACTTTCGTTTTGGATAAACTTTTAGTAATTTAAATAAAGAAGGAGTATTATATGAAAAATTTCTTGTTCGTGGCTTTGTTTATGCTTGTTTGTGTCGGATGTTCCGAAAAGACGGATAATCTGAATATGGAAAGACGAGTAGAAATGAAATTAGATGAAAAGGCTGCGGAATTTAAAGAGCATGATGAAAATCAAGCGAAATTTAATGCACATGCGGAATGTGTTAAATCGCAGAAGGCCGATATACTTAAAGATTCAATTCGCTTTAAGGCTGTCTTTGATTCTTGTTGGCGTGAGTGCAAAATAGGGTTGTAGGTGCTGATGAAAAATGAATAATTTTTGGTGAAAAATTTGTTAGTTTGTAAAAAAAACTTTACTTGAGTTTAGTGTAAACTTTTATAAATTTAAATAAGGACGGTAATTTATATGAAAATGAAATATTTAATATTCGTTACAGCTATTTTCGCATTGATGAATGTGGGATGCTCAGATAAAAAAGAAGAACCGCAGAGTCAGCAACAGGTGGAACAGCCTATAGCTAAGAAGAAACCGCAAATTCCATTGGATAGTTCTCGAATAGTCACGTTGAAGGACTTTGATCCGAATGATTCTATTATGGTTGGTGTTCGGGCGTTCAGGGCGGCTAGAAAGGAATTTGTGAAACGTTGGAATTACACCAAGAATACTGAATTGTTTATGGATGTTGTTGATGAAATTTGTATGGAAAAACGCCTGTGTGCTGCGATGCTGGATTCGGTGGCGTATAAAAATGATGTGGCTTTTATTTTAGATAGCCTTATGCGTAATAATCTTCTAGATAGCGTTATTGAAGCGAAACGGCTAGAGATAATTGAACGAAAAAATGGATGTCTTGGAAAAAAATGGTCAACTTTGGAATGTCATAAAAAACGTAATGAAGAAATGAAAAAATATCTAAAGGAAGAATTAAGGAAGGAACAAAAAAATGAAACTTAATATTGGAGTTGTATTATTTTTTTTGACTTCTTTGCTGTATGCAAGGATTAATTGTTTTGACTTAGATGATTATCAGGATGAGAATGGGAAAAACGTCAATTGGGCAGAACTTAGTGCTTCTTTAAAGGCTACGGAATTGAGGAAAATCAGTGCTATTTTAAAGAAAAAGGTGGAAAATGAAGGACGTAAACTATGTGTTTCAGCTGGTGGCGATGGATCCACATTTTCTATAGACGATCCTTTATATGTTGATAGATGTGGTGGTTTTTCTGGTTCGACGAATGGATATATAAAAATATTAGTTGGCTGTGATTTTTGTACTGGAAAAAAGGTGTTGGATAGACTTAAGGAGTTTGAAGAAGAGTGTGGTTATGGTTGTATGGCTAGTAATGCGTATTGCAAAAGACCTAGCATAGATGCTTTCGAGGATAGTAACTGGGGTGGTGAAATTGTAAATGATGATGAATGTGGTGAAACTTTGCCAGAATGTCTAAGTGAAGGTTCTAGTTCTTCCGTAGGTGAGGATGAACAAAGTAGTTCTTCTGAAACTCCTGTCAGCTCCGAAGCAGAAAGTTCCTCATCTGAAGAAGAGGAACTGGAATCTTCTAGTTCGGGCGAAATTGATTCATCGTCCAGTGAAGATGAAGACTACAGTTCTAGCAGTGAAAATGATGAAATCCTTAGTTCATCTAGTTCTTTGAACGGTCCTTATGGCTATCTTGAAGATCTTGAGCCAT
>CAMZFJ010000069.1 GCA_947306025.1 uncultured Fibrobacter sp. | reverse complement strand
TTTTGTAAACGACAACATCCCTATCGCTAGACTGGAAGAAACTCTTGACGACGCAAGGCCGAGCGGCCCCTTCAAAATAGAGCCAGTCGCCCGGGAAAATTCGGTTGTAGCCGTAGACCTTCGCATAATCAGAAGGTTCATCTTTGTGGCAAAATGCAAACTCCTGCGAGAATGCCACATGGAAAGTTCCACAATGCGTACAGACACAAAGTAGCGGAATCCCGCGTTCAATACCCCCATACGTCGAATACTCTTCCATGGCGCAAACGTCATGGCGAACCGCCTGCCGACATTGCCGGCAGTACAGCTGCTGCGAGTACAAACGATAAGGAAAATATTGACGCATTTTTTAGCGGCTCCGCCGCAGTTGGCAGAACTTAGTTGGCAGAACTTAGAGAGATTGCCACGCTTCGCTCACAATGACGTTACTCTAAGTTCCAAGATCTAAGTTCTAAGTTCTCTTTTTATTTCATCAGCGGCATTGCCACATCGATGCGGCGGAGGACTTCGTCCTTGCCAATGAGTTCGAACATTTCCCAAAGGCCAGGGCCTGCAGTCACGCCGGACACGGCAAGGCGCGGTGCACCGACGAGTTCACCGACCTTGTGGCCACAGCGTTCAGCGAGTTCGTAGAAACCCTTCTCGATGACCGGAGTCTTGAAGTCGTCGATGGCAGCAAGCATATCGCGCACGAGCGTTGCGATTTCCTTGGAGCCTTCACCGAAGTGCTTCTTCGCACCCTTTTCATCGTATTCCGTCGGAGCGACAAAGAAATACTTTGCCATCGTTGCGAGGTCCTGCACAAAGTGGGCACGCGGCTTGAGCTGCTTCACGATTTCCAAGAGGCGTTCGTTCGGTTCGGCGCTCGTATCAACGCCAATAGCCTTGAGGCCATCGACCATGATTCCCTTGAGGAATTCATCATCGCACATGTGAATGTGCTGGCCGTTCATCCACTGCAACTTCTTTTCGTCGAAGCTTGCAGACTTCGGGTTGATGCGTTCGAGCGTGAAGCAATCGATCATTTCCTTGATGGTCATGACTTCGCGGTCGTCGCCCGGATTCCACCCGAGCAACGCGAGATAGTTCACGAGAGTCTCCGGCAGGTAGCCGAGGTCGCGGAAATCGCCCACGGAGGCTGCACCCTTGCGCTTGGAAAGCTTACCGCCGTTCTTGTCGAGAATCACCGGCAAGTGGCACCATACAGGCGGCAGCCAGTCAAAGGCCTTGTACAAGAGTTCATGCTTCGGCGTGGAGCTGATCCATTCGTCGCCGCGGAGCACATGCGTCGTGCCCATGTAGTGGTCATCGACAACGCTTGCAAAATGGTAGGTCGGGTAACCGTCGCGCTTGATGAGCACGAGGTCGTCCAAGAGTTCGTTCTGGTAGCTGATATGGCCGCGGATCATGTCGTCAAATTCAGTGACGCCCGTTTCCGGAACCTTGAAGCGGATCACAGCCTTTTCGCCAGCAGCAATGCGGGCTTCGGCTTCTTCGCGAGAAATATTGCGGCAGTGGCGGTCATAACCAGTGACCGGCACGTGAGACTTTTCTTGTTCAGCGCGAACTTCCTGCAAGCGTTCTTCGGAGCAGAAGCAGTAGTAAGCGTAGCCTGCATCCAAAAGCTTCTTGATTTCGCGGTGGTAGATGTCCAGGCGCTCGCTCTGGAAGTACGGACCGCAGTCGCCTTCGCAACCCGGACCTTCGTCCCACTGGAGTCCGAGCCACTTGAGGTCGCGCATCAAATCATGAAGAGCCGTTTCGTTGTAACGCTTGCGGTCGGTATCTTCAATGCGCAGGTAGAACGTACCACCTGTAGCCTTAGCAAAGAAGTAGTTGTAAATAGCCGTGCGAGCACCACCCACATGCAAATAACCCGTGGGGCTCGGTGCAAAGCGTACACGAACAGGACTTTTTTCAGTCATATTATCCTCTATAAATTCTTAAAATTTTTTGTGACAAAAAATAGCAAATTCCATTGTATAAAATTTAATTAGCTTGTGTTTTTCAGGCTTATCTCCAACACATTTTCCTCTACAAACTTTCAAAATCATCACACAAATGTTACAGAATTACTTTTTGGCCATTCAAAATTTTTCTATTTCCAAAATAGCCCTCTTTTAATTGCTAACTTGCGAGCACAAAGAAACCGATGGAGTCCAAATGATCATCAAACCCATGATTCGCAGCAACATGTGTGTCAACGCCCACCCGAAGGGTTGCGCAGCCGATGTCAAGCACCAAATCGAATACGTCGAAAAAAAGTTTGAGGAACGCGGCATTGCCAACAACATCCCCAAAGAGGCTCCAAAGACAGTTCTCGTTCTCGGCTGCTCTACCGGTTACGGTCTCGCAAGTCGAATCACCGCCGCATTTGGCTACAAGGCAACGACCATCGGCGTTTCATTTGAAAAGGAAGGCTCCGACGGAGGCGTTGGCGAATCCCGCGAAAAGACAGGCACACCAGGCTGGTACAACAACATGGCTTTTGATAAATTCGCCAAAGAAGCAGGCCTGGAATCCGTGACATTCAACGGAGACGCCTTCTCGCACGAAATGCGCAAAAACGTGATTGACACGCTCAAAAAGATGGGCAAGAAAATCGACCTGTTAGTTTATAGTGTCGCAAGCTCCGTCCGCGTAGACCCGGACAACGGAACCGTCTACCGCAGCGTTCTGAAACCTATCGGTAATATATTCTCCGGCGCAACCATCGATTGCATCACAGGCCGCATCAGTTCCATCAGCGCAGACCCCGCAACAGAAGAAGAAGCGGCATGCACCGTGAAAGTGATGGGCGGCGAAGACTGGGCGCTTTGGGTACGCCAACTCAAAAAAGCAGGCGTGCTTGCCGAAGGCGTAAAGACAGTCGCTTATTCGTACATCGGCCCGAAACTTTCGCATGCCATTTACCGCGACGGCACTATCGGTGGCGCCAAGAAGCACCTCGAAGCAACCGCTCGCGAACTCCACAAGGAATTGCAAAACGACCTCAACGGCGAAGCCTACGTTTCTGTGAACAAAGGACTCGTGACGCGCTCCAGTGCCGTCATTCCCATCATCCCGATGTACATCTCCGTGCTTTTCAAAGTCATGAAGGAAATGGGAAATCACGAAGGCTGCATCGAGCAAATGGAACGCCTCATGACCGAACGCCTTTACACAGGCTCTAGCGTCCCGACAGATGAAAATCACCTGATCCGCATTGACGACTACGAATTGGATCCAAAAGTTCAAGAAGAAGTTGACAAGCGCATGGCAACCATCACGCAAGAGAACCTTGCTGAAATAGGCGACTTCGAAGGATACCGCCACGATTTCCTCGCCACAAACGGTTTCGACATCAAGGGAGTCGATTACTCGGCCAATGTCGCCACACTGACGAGCATCTAACAACATCAAAGCCTTTTGACTTTTACAAATCCTGATTTAGCATCAGGATTTTTTTTCATCGGCTGTAATAAAACTCATCATAGTCGATTTCGTCATAAAATAAGGTAAGAAAAAGCGACAATAAAAACATAACACCATCAAACATTATTTCTACCTTTTAGGCAAAACCCCTTAACATCAAGGACAACTTATGGAAACACTCAATTCAATCCTCGATTCTATCGACGGATACGTTTGGGGAGTCCCCCTCATTGTCGTCATCCTCTTTGTAGGCATTCTCCTGACAATCCGTCTCGGCTGTCTACAAGTCATGAACTTGCACAACGCGCTGCGCTTTATGTCGCACAGCGAAAAGGATGGCGCAGGCGAAGTCTCCAGCTTTGGAGCTCTTTGCACGGCACTTGCCGCCACAATCGGAACAGGTAACATCGTCGGTGTTGCTACAGCAATTGGCACCGGCGGACCCGGCGCATTATTTTGGATGGAAGTCGCCGCGTTCCTCGGCATGGCCACCAAATATGCCGAAGGCTTGCTTGCCGTCAAATACCGCAAAGTCGGAAGCGACGGTAAAGTTCTCGGCGGTCCGTTCTACTATATCGAAACAGGTATCAAGGAACGTTTCGGCTGGAACATGAAATGGCTTGCTGTGATTTTCGCCATATTCGGCATGTGCGCAGGTCTCCTCGGCATCGGCACCATAACACAGGTCAACGGCATCACAAGCGCCATGGCTCGCCTCACCCCGAACGCCCCTGAATTTGTAAACATCGGCGGAAACTCCGTGAGCATCACGACAGCCATCGCAGGCTTCCTTGTCACAGCGTTTGCGGCAACAGTTATTATCGGCGGGCTCAAGCGTATCGCCAAAGTTTCTACTTACATTGTTCCCATCATGGCAATCGTCTACATTTTCACCTGCATGTTGCTTTTGCTCCTCAACTTCTCGCAAATTTCAAGCGCTATCGAAACGATTGTCAAAGCCGCATTCAATCCATCCGCAATCACGGGCGGCGCCGTTGGCTCCATCTTTATCGCTATGCAAAAAGGTATTGCCCGCGGCATCTTCAGTAACGAAGCAGGCCTCGGTTCTGCTCCGATTGCAGCCGCTGCAGCAAAGACAAAGGAACCAGTACGTCAAGGTCTCGTTTGCATGACGGGCACGTTCTTCGATACGATTATCATTTGTACGATGACCGGCCTTGCCATCGTAGTCTCGGGCGCATGGGACCCGAAGCTCGGGCTTGAAGGCGTGAACATCACGATGGAAGCATTCTCCCGCGGCCTCGCCATTATCCCTAGCGGCGCCGTAATTGCCCCGTACTTCCTCGCCATTGCGCTTGTATTCTTTGCATTCACCACCATTCTCGGTTGGGCCTACTACTCCGAAAAATGCTTACAATACCTCATGGGGCACAAAGACAAAAAAGCAATCCTCACCTACCGCTGGCTTTACATCTTCGCCATTTTCATCGGACCATACCTCACGGTAAGCGCCGTTTGGACAAGCGCAGATATCTTCAACGGACTGATGGCGTTCCCGAACTTGGTTGCACTGATTCTGCTTTCGGGCATCGTTACCAAGGAAACAAAGACATTCCTCGCCAAGTTCAAGAAAGAAGAAATCTAAAACAAAAGCAAATGAAACAGGGCTGCGCTTGCAGCCCTATTTTTTTAAGTGGAAGAACTACTACAGAGCGCAGTTGGCAAAGCTCAATCAGCAGAGGCAGTAACTGGACGCGCTGTTGGCTGAGCGCCGTTAGCTGGTTGCAAAACAGAACGCAAGACGTCATTCAAAACAACTGAGTTTGCATACAAAAAGACCTCCCATAAGGGAGGTCTTTTAAATTCGTCTGTTATTCAGATCCGATTACTGAACACCGCAAGTTGCCGGAGCAGAAAGCTTGAATTCAACCATGTCGTCATCACAGCTATCGATGGGCAAGTCGACAGTCACATTAAATGAACCGGACTTCTTCACGCCACCAACTTCCATATCCAATTTACCCTGAGTTTCAGCATCCCAAGTGGTCTGGCAGAAGACGACGCAGCTCTGGCCGCCAACAGCGACCTTGATATGAACAGGGGTTATACCAGCCGGTATTGCCTGAGCACCGGTATTGGAGTGTTCGAGAATTTCGTAATCCGGCGAAAGGGCATCAACAGAAATGACAGTGTCGCACTGGACAGCAACAACAGAATGATCATCATTGCTAACGTTCACAACCGGAGCCGCCATCTGATTCTTTGCCGTAAATGCCTGTGTAGCACCCTTACCGTCCGCAGTTGCTGTTGCGCCAACCCATTCATAACCAACGATTTGGGCGCCAGTAGAAGTACAGCCAGTCACAGACCATGCACCACCAACGGAAATATCCGGTTTCTTGTCAGCAGCGGTGCACTTGCAACCCGTAATCGGAGCACCGTTCACCTGGACCGGCGAGCAAGTAAGGTCGTAAGAAGAACCACCATTCACATCGATACGAAGAGTTGCACCATGTTGACCCGAGGCAGCATAGGTAACTTTATTTTCTTTACCATTATAATTGCTAATCGTAGCCTTATCTGGAGTACCATCAGGAGTATTCCAGATAAATGTAGACTTCAACATCAAGCTACCAGGGAACGTTGTAGGTTCATTGGTAAAGGTCCAATATACAGTATCGCCACGGTTAACGACAGGATTTTTAGGGGCGCAAGTTCCAGCATCGCTACCCGGTCCAGTCGGAGCCGAAGAAGAGGAGGAAACAGGAACCGGACCTATAGGCGCCGAAGACGAAGAAGAATTATCATCGTTTCCCGGACCGGTAGAAGAAGACGTATTGATTATGATTTGGGAGCTAGAAGAAACTTTCGTTGTTCTAGAACTAGAGGACCTTGGCGTTCTTCTAGAAGAACTTGAAGAGGCTGGAGCATTACAATCTGCGCAAATCTTTTTATAGGAATCAGCGTAGACGACGTCAGCCGTATCCAGTTCAGCCAAGCCCTTCATAATACTATCGTCATTACTGGGTTTAATAATTTCACCACTACCACAAGCCCAAAAACTTGCAGCTACACCAAAAGCAATCATTCCGGCATAAATCTTTTTATTCATAAAAAACCTCTTAGGCGAAAAATAAATTAATTCATGACAATAAGCAAATTCTGTAAGCGATTTTTATTGTGGTTTTTAACGAAAAAACGCCCCGGATTGAGCTCCGAGACGTTTTGTAAATTTAATT
Source organism: uncultured Fibrobacter sp. (assembly GCA_947306025.1). The sequence continues at coordinate 1,247 of CAMZFJ010000069.1, read as the reverse complement.
ATACACAAAGCATGCTTATTTATTAAAAAACACAACCCACTGGATCATATTCTGGATTACTGGGATCACAAGGGTCTAGTTCCTTGGAAGAGCTAGACTCAGGATCTTCCTCTTCCGAAGAAGAGCTTTCCTCAATAAATTCTTCAGAAGAAGAACTTACAGGCTTTACCATAACTTCAAGTAAAGAATCATAATCGTCATCATCCAGCTCATTACGGTCACAAATCTTCGCCTGTTTATTCCCAGACCAAGACATAATCGGCTCCTTAGCACCCGGCGTAGAATACGTCACTGTAATTCTTGTCGATCCGGTCCCCGATATATCACCAGAAATAATTTCAGCTGAAGCATCACGAATTTGCCACTGATACGTGCCTTCTAGTTCGTTGCCATCGCCATCAACGATATACCATTCAACAGGTTCATCGACATAAACCTTGCGCTTGCTTACAGCGCAATAGCCCTTAGCAGAACTTGAAGATTCGGCCGATGAAGATTCCGGCTCCGAAGAAGATGATTCCGGTTCCGAAGAAGAACTCTGCGGTTCGCTCTTGGAAACAACATCAACGTTATCGCATTCAAAGCCCTTGCTATTAAAAGTTAGAGTCGGGCCATACTTTTTACCCTTAGTCGAGAACTTCACCAAAAGTTCCGGCGTTCCGGTACCCGATTTTTTGCCACTGACAATGGACTTTTCAACTTCATTGTCGTTAAAGCTCCATGTGAACTCGGCGGATTCCAAAGTTCCTTCATCCGGAAGGTAGCGCCAACTAATTTCATCGCCTACATAAACAACCGCAGGCTTGGTCAAAACGCACTTGCCCTTGGTCTCAAGCTTTGAGCTTGAACTGCTAGCGGTACTAGAAGAACTGCTCGTGGGCTTCGAACTACTGCTCGACGCACTAGAACCGGAATCTCCGCCCTTAGAGCTGCTAGAGTTCGCATTACCCGAGCTAGAAGATTTCGACGAATTTCCACTACTTGAAGATTTCGAAGTCTCACCACCATTACTCTTGGAACTACTGCTTTTTTTAGACTCAATCTTGCAGCCAGCCTTGTGACCTTCTTTGCTATTGCAGTAATCTTTAAAGGACTTCAAAAATTCATCTACATTCTTCTCATAATCTTTCTTCGTCGAATCCAGTTTTTCTGCCAAAGTCGCCTTAACTCTTTCATCATCATCAGTAACTTTGAAGATTTCTCCTTCACCACAGCCCCACATGAAAGCCATTGCAGACGAAAGCAAT
>CAMZFJ010000068.1 GCA_947306025.1 uncultured Fibrobacter sp. | reverse complement strand
CCGACAAGCCCTGAAATCTTGTTGACTGCATCCTGGGCAAAAGCACTTTTCTGCAGCACGTTGCGGTTTCCGGCCCAGCTTTTCACATACTGGAATTCACCCATGATAAAGAATTCAGGGGCAAGTTTAGCTTCGGCCAAATCCATCTGGAGCCTACGAGCGCGGAGCCCGGCCTCTAGCTGTTTCAATTCAGGATTATACTTAATCGTCAAATCGCGGACCTGTTCTTCGGTCGGGAGCGGTTCAGGCCGCATCGCAAGCACGGTATCTTCGGTTGCAAAAGTATCGCCTTCCGGCAAAGCAAGAGCAAATCGAATCGCAAGCATCACGCGCTTCATGCCAAGGTCCGCTTCAATCACGCCTTCCTTGACGGTGTGCATTTTCGCCTTTAAATTCAAAAGATCGTTCTGCGAAACCGTCGGTTCGTCTTCGTCCAAAGCTTCTTCGAGCTGGTCATAAGCCTTATCCACTTGCTTTTTTGCATCTGCAGCAAGGCGTTTCATTTCAAGCGCCAAAAGATAATTGTAATAATACGACTGGAGTTCAACCTCTTTTTTGTGGGTTGAATTTTCAATTTCGAAAGTTTTCTGCTGTAAATCAGCTTCCAAAGCCTTCTTTCCGCTCCGGTACTGCCCCAAATTCAAAGGCTGGATAAACTTGGCCTCGACTGCCCAAAATGGTCCCATTCGAGAAAAATCGTACGTGTCAACAGTATCGCCCCACTGATCAACAGTTTCCTTCAAACCGGGTGCGGGCCCCACCATCATAGACACATTGAAAGTCGGCAAAATAACTTCAGCCGTCAAAGAACGAATCTTGTCATTTTTGCTTTCCAAACCATGTTTCGTTTCGGCCATTTGCGGATCATTCGCAAGGCCCTGTTCTACAAAGCGCAAACAATCATAACGGACTTCACCCGCCAAGGCTATCCCCGTCATAGCAAGAATAAAAATCAACTTCCTAATCACGACTAGAATTTAGAAAAAAGATTTTAGTCAGTGGTCCATAGTCATTAGAAAGTGGCTTGTAAATTGTAGACAGTAGACAGTAGGAAGTAGGAAGTAGGAAGTGCTGAGTAAATAGTAAACAGGGGAGAGTTTTTTAATGGGTCATCCTCGCGTATGCGAGGAACCATTATTTCTTGAGTTGCATTCTCAAACAGTTTCGCCATCAATCCATGATTTTAGGCATAATGGATTCTCCTACGGAGAATGGCAATTCCTAATCACGATTCTTTAAAATGAGCAATGCGCTACTAAATCCTTATATTTCGCCACAACGCCCTCGTAATAAACGGTCGGGAGCGGAGCGTTTTTTTCCAAGAGTTTATCGACAGCAGAATGCCCCAAATTATAAGCCACCAAGGCTTCTCTCAAATGGCCATATTTTCCGATAAGGCGTATCAAATAAGCAGAACCCACAACCACATTGACTTCAGGGCGCATCAAGTCGTCTTCCGTCTCGATAACAAGCCCAAAGCGGCTTCCCATAGATTTTGCAGTTTCTAACTTTATCTGCATTAGTCCCAGCGCCCCCGAAAATTTTCCGGTCTGGAATCGCCCACGAGCAAGCGGATTGCCGCGGCTTTCCTGCGCCACCACGGCAAGGATAATCAGCGGATCTAGCGAGTACGACTGCGAAATCTGCCACAAGTTTTCTGCCAAAATGCGAAAGCTCACCTCAGGGAGACGGTCGCCAAGCATATACGTGAGCGCCTTTTCGATTTTCACATAGTCAAGCGTCCACTTGCCCACCACTTCCAAATGTTCGAGGTCACTGTGAAGAGTGCGTTCCCGGTAAGCCAAATTATCAAGCTTAAGCCGGTTAGAATACCATTCGCTTGCAAAAGTGAACAAGACGGCAAACCCGATAACGAATAAAACGCTTACCGCCATCGAAGAAAGTCGTACGCTACTTTTCACGCCGATTTTTCTCCAAGTATTCTAGATAAGAAACCCAATCCTGGATGACACCAAAGGAACTTAGCAAAGTCGTATCCTGAACCACGCCGAGTTTGCGCATCGGACCAATTGCCGATTCCAGGCGGTCAATTTCGCGGATGTATCGCGCTTTCTGGCTTTCCAGAACTGTAATTTGTGCTTGCTTATCCGAGATTTCGCGCCCTTGCCCAACGATAATAACAAATAAAGTAACAGCCCAGCCAATAAGGAACAACGCAACCGAAACAGCAAAGCCAGGCGAAAGGCTGATGGACTTCTTTTCGTAATGGAGGCCGACCAAGTGCGCCTGTTTAGAAAGTCCCGACTTGCGGTACTCCTCGCGGCTCCTGTAAATTTCAAAGATACTACGGTAACGTTCAAAATAGGTGTGCAATTCTTCGCTATCAAAAATCAAGATGAGCGATGCCTTCTGCTGCTTCACCATGTTCAGAATTTCGAGGAACAGACTGCGATAAGCATCTGTCGTAAAACGAGCATTCTGGAGATTCACAAAGAAAAAAACACCCGGCCCGCGAACGAGCATTTCCAGCTTTTCGCGAACAGCCGACAACTGGTATTCACCGAGAATACCATATAGCGAAATTTCGACTTCTTCGCCGCGGTCTTCAACCTGGATATCAATCAAGTCGGCTCGCATTCATTACCTCTTGGTCACCGACACAGAAATTTTAAAAGCCTTGCGGTCGAGCACGTTAAACGGCGCATTCCAGAACGGGAACACGCGAATGCCTTGGAACGCCTGCGGTGCTGCCGACGATGTTGCGCCAAAAATGGAGCCCACAAAAATGGATGTCGGTCGATCAAAAGCCATACGGAAAACGCAACCATCCTTTTCGTCACGGATTTCAAGCGACTTGCCATCAGGGTACAAAAGCGGTTCGACCATATTCCACTTAACGTTCTTCCCGTCAATCCAGACCTTATTGACATCGCCACGTGACAAAAGCCCAAGTTCGAGGATGGTCCCGAAATACCCCTTCGTGTTCACGTACGCAAGATTGTCTATCGCGTACGAAACCATAAACTTGGCAGCATCACCTTGGAAAGTAAAGACCTTCTTAATCCTGAACAAAGCCTTGCGTTCTTCGTTTGCAAAACCTTGTTCTTCATCCAGCATAATCTCCGTACCCGAGTCCGAGCGGAGAATACGGTAATCATAAGGGTCTGCGAGCAAGTGCTTGCGATCGTAAAGCATCTGCTCCAGTTTGACCGGCGTAAAGTCTACGTTCGGCAGGAGACAATCCAAAAAAGCGAAGGACGGTTCGCCATCGTCACGCCACGTGTTCACTAAATTGATTTTTCCCGCCTTGTAATTCAAGGCGCGGAGCGCACCGCCAAAGCGGGAATCCAGCAAATAAGAGGATTCTGGATTCTCGCAAAAAAGAATTTTTTTGCCACGGAGCAAAAAGTCGCACACGTCAACGCGGAGCCCCGAAAAACCAGTAAGGTCATCCAAAAGCTGGGACGCGGCAAGCAACAAGCGATTCGAGCGTTTACGAACCATCATGGAGCGCATGCCCGAGCGGTTGAACATGTCCCTAAAATAAAGCGGAGCCATTGCTGGCAAAAGCGAATGACAGAATTCCAGCCACTTTTTGCCCGAAAGCAAACTGCGACCTCTCCTGTACAAATTCAGGAAAAACTTGTGGTGCAAATTAATTTCGGGGCGACGGATTAAAAGTTCGCGACACGTGCGCGCCGTCGAAGGGAGGCCCAGCTTGCGCCCTGCAGAAACAAGGAAACTGATTGTACCGCAAGTTTCAAGCTGATCGACCGCAAAACCAACAGTTCTAGTCTGAACCTCATTCGTCTCAACAAAATCGACAAGACGGCCGAAGAAATCAATAATCTCGTTCGGATCAGATGGAATATCCATAAGAGCCACAGCCGACTTGCCATCGCGGCAATACGATTCGGCAATGCTGCGCCATGTTAAATTGTCTTCGGCAATCGCTTTCGAAAGCACCTCTGACACCGGAACAATGCGGATAAGCGCACCGCGGTCTTCAAGCGTGAACCAACCCGAAACAGGCGTCGAGCGGCCAAGCGCATCTTGCACCGCCGATTCCGTCACCAGCGCAAAATCAAAACGCGAACGTTCCAGAACATCGGCCATGCCCGGCTCCCAAACCAGCGAGGAATTGAAATACCCCTGCGGTTCAACACTGAGCACTTTTTTCAAGTAATTGCGATGCAATTCCAACTGCATCGTCTGCAAATCTTCGGGGAATAGCGGAAGCATCGGATCGTAATAGCCACCGCCTAAAAACTCAAGAATCCCATTTTGAATTGCGTTCTGGATTTTCCCGAACATCAAGGGCTTTGCCACATTGTAAAGCGCTTCGATTATCGGACCATCTAAAAAGATGGAGCACTTCACCTGTTCGGAATCCAAAAGAACATTCAATCCTTCGAGCAAGTTACGCGCAATCGCCTCAAGGTTTTCATACGAGGTCGAAGGCGACATCTGCAATACAAAGGATATTCTCGGATTCATGCGACAAAGAATAGCAATTTTAGTTAGTGGTTATTAGTCACTTGTTACTAGAGACTGCTGAATCCGAGATATTTTTTAAAAAGCCGAGCAACACTAAAAACCTAAATGCATCATTATACCGCCACCAGGTTCACGCAAATTTATGGAGGGCATTAGATTTAGCCTGTACTGGTTTGCCTTTTCCCTGTATCTTTTGCCAAGATTCTTTTGTTTTGATGCAGATGAAATCTCGGACGAGCCCATCCAAAAAACAAATGGACTTAGATACAAAAAACCGATTCCATAAGAACGTCCCACTATGGCCGTACCCAAATGATCATAATCTATAAGGAAAGTCAAGGCAATTCCAAGAGTGGCAAAAACCACACTTGCGCTAATACCAAACCACCCGTCATTGGACTGCTTCGACGAGTATTCGACGCAACTGTTTGCCCACCCCTCATAAATGGCGGCACTGTCTGGGCTAGGAACTCTTCCATAAAGAATCGAGAGAAGGGAATCCTGTGGGAGATTTTCTCCAATCAAAGAATCCTGTTTAATCCATTCACTCTTACAACCACGTTCAACTACTATATAGGAGTAGTCTCCTTTTTCATGTCCAGTATCGTACGAAAAGACTGTATCGGAAGTCGCCTGCCCCCAAGAAACAGGATAAGATATGCCAAAAGCAAAATCGCAACAGAACACCAGCGCTATTATAAGGTATTTAAATAAAGCGTTCATATGGGCAATATATAAAACCGTTTATTCAGGCACTACCATAGGTTTAATCCTATCATCATATCCTAAAGCTTTTAACCCCTTGATTAGAGGAACGATATCATTCATTAAAACATCTTTCTCAAAAACCAGAGCCACTTGATTCCCTAATAAATCCGAAGAACATCTTGCAGACTTCTTTTTGTTTTGCATCTCTGCTTTAGAACAGATTTCCCCTAAGAACTTCCACAAATCCGCTTCTTTCGTAAATGAATAGAACTTAAACTCATGAAACGAACCATTTTCTTTTAAAGCATCTTCATTCAGGCTGAGTACATAAACAATTTCTTTATCTTCACGATAAAAAGAGAGCAACAAATCTAAATCATTATAATCTTCAAAACACTCCAATATAAGATTGCCTCCTTCACGTAAAGCTAAGATTTCATTAAAAGAAAGCTTTTGACGATGGCGCATATACTTATATCTTAAAAAAGGCAACATGGGACTATCCCCAGAACAAAAGCACATGCTAGATTTTGTAGGCAACTTCAAGTTATAAACATTCTTAAAATCTGAGCCGACAACATACTTTATATTTGTATAGCCTGCAAAGTACATTGTCACAAATATTTTATAAAAATCACCATAAGAGAGATTGTCATCAACATGTAATTTGGCAATATCGAATTCATCAGCAGGTTGATTGTTTTTTAAAGATTTTTCTCGTTTCGCACTCCAAATCCTCATTAATTCGCTTTCAAGGGGCAGAATTCTCAAACTATCAATATCGATAGCTGAAACATCCTCTTGCGTATTGCCTATAATCTTTCCATTCAATGCATAATTCGCGGCATTGACATCGAGGTGTACTTCGTACGATTTAAAAGGACTGAGTTCGTTATCCTCGTTGCAGGCGGCAAGGAGGAAAAGGGAGAGAAGGCAAAATAAACTAACAAGGCGATTTAAATTCATATCCGAAAAATATAAAACAGCCAAACATCATTTATCTAGAGGCAAAAACATCCTCAAAAGAAAGGCATGTAAAAAATTCTATAGCTATAAGAATTCAACTTTTTAATTATGGGAACAAGATCCTTCATCAGTACATCATTGGGCGAGAAAAGCATTATTTCATCTTTATCTTCTTTAGCACGTAAATCACTCCTTGAACGAACTTTCTCTATAAAGTTCCATAAATCAACATCTTTTTCAAACGAATATGTTTTCACACCATCAATCAGGCCCGTTTCACTCAAGCTAACCTCATAAAGAAAGCCATCATTTTTTCTAACAAAACGCAAATTTAATCCAATATTCTTTCTGATGCATTCTAATTCAAAATTTCTTTTCGTAACGTCTCTATTCAATATTTTATTATACGAGATATTCTGGCGGGATTGAATTTGATTTCTGAATCTCCAATCATTAAATTCTAAAAAAAATTGGAGACACGAATAAGAACTCATGGCTCTGCGTTCCGGCAGATCAAACTTATAAATTTCGTTAAAATCAGATCCAATTACAAACTGAATTGATACATAACCGCTGAAGCCTATAGTAGCTATTGATTTATAAAATACATCATAAGAAATATCTTCACCAAGATGTATCTTGGCGGTACCCTCGTCAGCCGGTTTACCGTTCCTCAGAGCCTCTTCCTGTTCAAGATCCCTGATCCTTTTTATTTCATTATTAAGCGATTCAATCAGCAAATCGTCACCGGCAGAAATATCGGTTGCCGTCTTGCCGAGAACCTTGCCGTTCAAGGAAAATTCTTCGGCATTGATGTCGAGGACGACCTCACCCGTTTTCGGGGTCATGAATTCCTTTTCCCCGTTGCAGGCGACAAGGAGGAAAAGGGAGAGGGATAAGGACAAATTTACAAGAAACCTAAAATACATATTGGAAAACTCTAAAAGTTGAAAAAAAATAAAAAGGGTTAGTCTTTAAAGATTTATCCACTTATAAATAAGAAATGGACCTTATAACCCAAGGCTTTTAATTTTTTAACTACGGGTACAAGATTTTTGATCAACATGTCTTTTTCAAGAATCACTCGTACTTGATCGCGGTCTTCTTTATCTTGCAATTCACGTCTAAGCCGAAGATTTTCGATCAATTTCCACACATCATCCAGATTTTGATAGGTATAGAATTTACTTCCATCAATCAAGCCCGTTTCATTCAAACTGACTACATAAGAGAAATCTTCATTTGAATTTAAGGTTAATGACAAATCGATATATCTTCGGGCACACTCTATTAGCAATTCCGTATCCTTAACACGCCTGGTCGCAATTTCGACAGCTAAGTTATTTTTATGAAGTCTCCTTTCTAACAATTCTCCAATCGCTTTTCGACTTCTCGCTTGACTACATCTAAAAGGATCAACATGATCTTCTGAAAAACTTAACTGACTTCTTTCTGGCAAATCCATAGCTAATGGTTCCTTGAAATTAGAACCTATCACATATTGAATGGATGTATAACCGCTGAAGCCCAACGTCGAAATAACTTTATAGAAAATGCCATAAGAAAGCTCTTCGTCAATATGGACCTTTGCAATTACATTTTCGTCTGGCGGTTGATTTTTCTTCAGAGCCTCTTCCTGTTCAAGACGCCTAATCCTTTGTAACTCTTTATCAATCGATTCAATCAGTAAATCGTCACCGGCAGAAATATCGGTTGCCGTCTTGCCGAGAACCTTGCCGTTCA
>CAMZFJ010000067.1 GCA_947306025.1 uncultured Fibrobacter sp. | reverse complement strand
CAATGACCGAGGCCAAATTAAAGCTATCGGCCTTCACCGATTCAATCACGTCCGACAAAATGAACTGCGAAGAGAACGTACGCAAGCGTTCGCCATCAAAATTCCAGTTGCCATAGCGTTCCTGGAAGCGGTGCAGCGCATGAGCATCCCAGCTCGGGAAGTCGCCGTAAATAAAGCCAATCTTGCCGTAAGTGCCGTCCTTTTCACGGAGCAAGTCGAGCGTCCAAGACGGAACGTCTTCAGCCGTAAACGTTTTTTCGACTTGAGCCAACTTGCGAAGCGTTTGCACGTTCGTTGAATCTTCGCCTTCGGCCTTGTCAAAGACGCGCGCTTCGACTAAGTCGCGAATTTCTTCGATGACTTCAAGGCGCTTTTCCTGGGAATCCGCAGGCGGCACAAAGCTCTTGAGCGTAAGGAAACTACCGAGCAGAGGATCCTTTTCGTCATGGAGTCGAATCATCAACGTGTCATAAAGCTTGTCAAGCTGTTCGGACTTAGAACCCATCACCGCCGCAGGCGTAGAAGTCACGGCACGGTTCGTGGCGCGAGTCACCTTGGTCGAAATTTTCTTTTCGGCAGCTGGGATAACCTTATCCGTATGCACGCGGCGCAAGTTCTTCAAGTTGTGTTCAAAATCCACATGCGGAGCAAAATACAATGACACGGCGCCAAGCACAAAGCCAATCAATGCCAAACGCTTGAAAAAACCATAAATTTGCTTTTCGCTCCAGGATTTGGGCAACAGCGAATTGTTCGGAGCAGCAGGGATTCTGCCCATGCAAGCGACAAACACCGGCAACACCAGCACTGAGGTCATCATACTAAAGAGGACACCCATCGATGCCACAATGCCGAATTCGTAGAATCCGCGGAAGTGTGCAACCAAAAGTGTAAGGAACGCGGCAATCGTCGTAAAGCTTGCCAAGATGAACGGCTTGAGCATCTTGCGCTGCGTCTCTTCGAGAACTTCTTCCAAAGAACTGTACTTGTTCAAAAGTTTCTGCGCATTACCCAAAATGTGAATGGAATAGTCAATACCAATGCCCAAAATAATCGAAGCCACGAACACCGTAAACGGATTCAACTTGCCATAGAAAAGCGCCGTAAACGCAAGCGTCGGGAGGCAAGCGTAAAGCACAGAACCGGTCACGAGAATCGGGCCCTTCACGCTCCTGAAGAAGAATGCGGTCAAGAGGAAAATCAAAACAAGGCTAATGCCAAACGAGAAAATACTGTCGTTAGCGACTTCGTCGACTTCTTTCAAGCCTTCGTAAGTTCCTTCAACCGTGAATCGCGTCGGCACCGGGTATTGCTTGCTACGGAAATAAGTCAAAAGTTCATCGGTCTTTGCCAAGATTTTCGTCACAAATTCATAATCGGTCGAAGGCTTGATAAGCTTTGCATTCACCACCGCATTAAAGAGAATTTTGCCCGTGCTATCCGGTTCCGGAGAACCGATCAAACGGTTCTTCAAGCTATCCGGGAGATAAGCCTTCGGGTTCCATTCCCTTTTCCCCGTTTCAGGTTCTACAGTTTCTTTCTTTTTAAAGAATGCATCGAAAGCACTCACCGCTTCTTCGGGAAGGCCAAGCTCCATCGGCAAATTTGCATCGAACCAAACGCGTTCTTTTTTTGCACTCGCTTCACCATTCGCAGAATCGGCAGTTCCATCGCCCAGCAAGTCAACCACAAGCGGGCCATTCTTGCGGCCAATTTCGAGTTGCAAGTCTTCAAGGTTATCGCGGATGTTTTCAAGGTGCTTGACCGGGAGGTACAAAAGCGCGTTGTCCTTGAAGAACTGGTTATCGTTATCCACCTGCGTAGAGACGAAATCCCCTTGCCAATTTTTGTGGATGTAATCCTGAATTGAATCCTGCAACGCAGCGGCCAACTCCACGCTTTCACTCTGGATGGCGATCATGAATCGGTCGGTACTGCCAAAGCGTTCGTAAGATTCTTCAAGCGCCTTCACACTCGGCGTATCTTCGGGCAATAGATGCGAAAGGTCCGCATCCAGTTTGAGTCCCGGCTTCACAAGAATCGGGAACGCAAGGATGAGCGCAAGGATAATATAAAAAGCTAAGGCCGCATATTTATGACGGCAAATGAGAGGGATATACCACTTGGAAAATTTTTCAGCAAATGATTTTTTCGTATTCATGCGTGAAAATATATTAATATTCCCACGCTACTTAAATCAAGGCCTCCGCAATTTCCGATGAACAGCGGAAAACAGAGATTAATGGGGCAACATATTGTCATTGCGCAAAAGTGAACGCAAAACTTTGCTAGCCCCGACAGCATGCGACTTCCAAGAAAGCGACAAGGAATCCGAAACGTGCTCAAACGAGCCATTTTTACCTTTATACACATCATCGGACTCCAAGCCCCCCGTCAACACGGAATCGCGGAAACCGAGATAGTAAGCGTTTTGGGTATAAAATAGCGCAGGCTGTTCTGCCGGGCGTTTTTCGGTAAGCAAGTCATAACCCCAAAAATGGTTCGGAGCACGCACTTGCGCCAAATCCAAAATCGTCGGGCCAATATCCAACTGCGAGGCCACATCTTCGCGAATTTCAAGCCCCTTAAAGAGCGTGGTATCCGCAGAGAAAATCCCCATGAAAATTTGCGCAGCCGAAACACCAAGCGGTTGCGGCACCTTGTAATCAACGGAATCGACAGGCGTATCGTGGTCACCGAGAATCACGATAACCGTACGGCTAAAATCAGGCCTTGCATAAAGCGCTTCGAAAAAGCGGCCCATCTGTTCGTCCGTATAACGTAACGCATTCTTGAAACGCACCATGGCATCTTCGGGCTTGGCAGCGTAACTGTCCGGGTAACCGTAGAACGGGATGTGCGTTGCTATCGTATTTGCGGCCAGGAACCAAGCACTATCCGTTGGCATAGTCTTGAGCATTTCAATCGCAAGGTCCATCCCGAGACTGTCGGACGTTCCCGGAATTTTCGAGTCCTCAATAACGCGCCAGTTGTCGCCATAAAAGCGTTCCACAAAAGGCAAAGTATGATCAAAAACAGGGTTCGAAACCGTCATGTACGCACGATGGTAATTTGTCAGATACTCCTGAAATCCCTTGAAATGGTTCGAAGCATAGAACGCCGGCACATCGCGATTCGGGTGCGATGGAAACCCAAGGTAAGTCGAAGTTGTTCCGCGCACGGTCGGATAACTGCCACTGAACGCATTCTTGAACCAAAGCCCGCCTACAGAAGAAGCCAATTTCCACAAGTTCGGCGCAACCGAAGTATCGCCTTCGAGCATTTTGTTCAGCACGCGACCCTTGTAAGATTCTCCGAAAATGAACACAATGTTGTACGGCTTGGTCGCCTTGTATTCATGTTGCGGCGCATTGCGGTAGCCAGGGAATTCTGCATTTGGGCGAGCACCTGCAAAATCAGCAGGCAAAAAGGCATCGAGGTCATGGACAAGTTCATCCGTAATAGAATAACCATCACGGAAAAATTCAAAAGATTCCAACCCAGCAATGTGCAACACAGGTGCCGTCAGCGTCCACTTTCCAAGTGTAAAGCGCCAATCGATTTTAAAGGGGAAATTCGTTATGCCACGTGCACCGACCAAGAACAAAATCAAGGGAATCACTGAAAGGACAATTCCCGAAGCTAGCATAGCCACAGGAACTTTCTTATCCGAAAGCTTTGCAATGCGCTTTTCCATCATGGTCATGCGCTTTTGACGAATCGAATACGTCACACAAAACGCGATGCCTCCGGCTAAAATCAAGAATACAAGCCCAATCCAGAGAACCGTGCCTACGCCATCGCCACCGAGAGTCGAAACAGTTGTCTCATCCGTAATATTCGAAACATGAAAATAAGTACGAACAAAAGAATAAGAAAGACGTTGGTGATTAAAGCGGAAAATTTCGTAGTCCGCAATCGCAAAGAAAAAATAGACGACATAAAAAACAGCTAGTGCGCGAGGACTCTTCAAGAACGTAAAGATGGAAGACATCACAAGGATGGCGCCATATGCCATAAAAACTTGCCAAATCGTTTTGCCAGCAAACATTTCGGACATCGAAAGTCCAAGCGGATCCGACAAAGCGTAAAACAAAACAAGCATCACCGTCTGCAACAAAAGTGCTACAGACGTAACCAATATAAACGGATTTTTCAAAAGCTGTTTAATCATCGTAACCAACAAAAAAGAACCGAACCGAAATATACAAAAGTTCGCTAAAACGCGAGTGCGTTCACCCAGTAGCAAAATGCAGTTATTGCCGAGAGCGGTGTCATCACGTATTTTTCTTTTTTGCTTTTCGAAGCGAGATTGGCAAAGCAATTCATCGTCAAATAAACAGCCAAGGCAATCCCGATAATCTTCGTGACTTTATGAGAAAACCATAAGGACATATAGCCACCGAGTTGCAAAAGCACAACTGCAAAGAAAACTTGCAAAAGCAACTGTACCGCAAGCACAATGCGCAATTTGGCCGGGAAAACTTTAAATCGACCACCCAAGGTAAACGCACCTAGCGGCGCCCCGAGAATCAAGGCAACACTCATCACTACGACGAGCATCAGTAAAACGGCACCAATTATCGCTGTCATCAAATTTTCCAAGTCTTTGTCTTTTACGTTTCAGAAAAGTAGTCTACTATTCCTCGGAATTTTCTTCAGTCTTTACGCACCGAACAGAAAATCCGCGTTCCTTTTCGTTATAGTTTCGATCATTAATCGTAATATAGTTCCTACGATAATCAAAGAAGGCGTAAACGGCGATTTTTAAACCATCCGCTTCATTTGCTGTCCAGAAGTTTGCAAAAAGTCCATCATCGTCAAATTCAGTCTGGCTAAAATCAGCATGAGGGTCCGCATATTTTCCGTAATACGCGCCCGTCGGGATGACCGAGAATCCATAAGGATCCGTCGATGCGCCATAACTCGACGTTTTCCAGCCCTTTGACGACATCAAGAGTCCCGAAGAACCATCAACCTTTTTCACATAATCCGCTAAAGTACGCCATTCCGTAGAATCTGGAACATGCCAGCCATCAGGGCAAATCCCTTGATGCGGAGATTGAATCTTTTCAGCAGCCCAAGAAATCCTATAGTACATAGAGAAATCCATCGCAGCAGTCCACGAATATAACCGGCCTCCAACATCGCAATTCTTATCCTGATTATTGTAGCACCAGGATTCTCCAATCAAATTATCATTTTCCTTGGTATAATAATTCAGGTTTTCAGCCATCCACGTCTGAGTCCCGATAACGACCGTCTTGTATTCCTTGCCATCACGGGAGTCCTTCATCTTCCCGTAATTGACTTCGCTGTTCATGTAGTATTCTTTCGGATGGTCATAAGTCGTCGCCGGACGCCAGTAGCCATTGCCGCCATCGCAGATATAAATTTCATTGCGCGGGGTCGTCATGATCTCTCCAGACCTCTTGGCAGTACAAGCTTTCTCATAAAGTTTTTCAGTGGAGAACATCAATCGCCATACTTCATTTTCACAGACGTAGTATTCGCCAAGATTCTTGCTATTGCCATTTTTCAGCTGAAGATAATCGCCATCATTATCGTCAGTGCATGCACCAAAGCCATAAACTTCGCCGACAAACAGCCCCACATACTTTTCAAACGCAGGGACTTGAGGATTGATTTCTTCGAGCATTTGGCGAATACCGCTCATTCCATATTTGTAGGACATAATCCAGTCGGCCATCGCGACACGCATTTTTTCACTGTTGTCCCATGTTCCGTCTTCTTCGATATTATTAGCAATACTCGTAAGGCGGCTCAGAAAATCCGTTTCTTCCAAATCCCCCTGCAAGAGGATCGATGCGGCAAGCAACTTTGCATCATCCGAAGTTTTTCCAAAGATCGTCAAGTCTTCAAAAGAACGATTCGCACCGCCAAAACCGAAAGCCTTCATGATTTCCTGTTCTGCAGCCGCCTTTGCCGCAGGCACATTCTTATACAAGCCGCTCTTGGTATAAAGATACACCACACGTTTATAAATCAAATGCATCAGCACATTGATGTTTACGCTTTCGCGGTCTTTCAAGTCAACGATACCACGTAATGTCACGGGTGCCGTAGAATTTTCGAACAAGTTTTCGTTATAATAATTGCCATTGACCTGCAATTGGGCATATTGACTAGACAATGTTACCTTTGGAGAGGTAAAGCTGCCTTGCTTGCCCGTCACTTCCCATTCAAAGTTTGTCCCCGTCAAATCCAGTTCTTCGTCGAGCTCAGACAATTTAACAGTGCTTCCCACCGCAAAAGGCCCCTTTTCGGCAACACCCTTAAAAGATTTTTTATTGATGGCAATCGTCTTTACGTTTTCTCCAGAACCGACGACACTTGAACTCGATTCAGGAACACTGCTAGAACTCGACTTTTGGGAACTGCTGGACTTGCCGACAGAGCTAGACGAAACCGTTTTCGAGGATGAGGATTTTTTATCGTCAGAATCAGACGAATTCACCTTGGAAGCCGACGAATCTCCATTCGAAGAAGAAGACTTATTTTTAGACGACGATGAACTGTTCTTTGTATCTGAGGATTTTTTTGAAGAGGACGAAGAGGAAGACTTCCTCTTAGAATCAGAAGAAGATTTTTCAATTTTTTCCCACTTCTTTTCCACGCAACGATAGTCTATTTCATCATCTTCAACGTAGATGACATCGCCATCTCTATCGGAAGTACACTTCCCTAAATCAAAGATGGATTCGACACTAGAACCGTCCGCAGGAACATCCTTGGAAACGGAAACAGGATCGGATGAAGAATCTTCACCGCAGCCAACCAAGAGCAAAGCGGCGAAAAACGGGAGCAGGGCAAGTCTATTCTTTTTCATATTGTCATTAATTTGTACACCGTAATCAATATATATTTTTTCACATTAATTTGCAATCATAGATGTTTTGTCAATGGAAGATTTCTCTCAAAAAGTACTTTTTCTATGATTTCGAGATAGTTTTATAATTGCGTGTTATACCCCTATAAAAAACAGGTTCAGCTATGAATAAACTAATCAAATCCGTCAAAACCCTTGCGTTCATCTTAGCTGTTCCAACTTTTTCTTTTGCGGGCATAGCCGATGGGGCCGCCAAATTCTTGGGCAACACGACCACTTTGGGCGAAATTCCCGATAATTTTGGCACTTACTGGAACCAGATAACCGCCGAGAACGAATGTGTTTGGGGCTATGTCGAAAAAACGCGCGGCGAATACGACTGGACCGGATGCGACCTCGCCTATAACTGGGCAAGAAAGAACAAAGCGATTTTCTCGTATCACACCCTGTTGTGGGGTTCGCAAAATCCGCAGTGGTTAAGCAAGCTCGACGTTGACGAAACTAAAAAAGCTTGGACAGATTGGATCGACGCCGTTAAGGAACATTACCCCGATCTCGAAATGATTGAAGTGGTCAATGAGGCCGTCAAAAACGGCAACAACTATCATTCCAGTTTTTCTAGCAACAAGCTGATTGAGGCGCTTGGCGGCGATAGCGGCAACTACGAATTTGTAGTGACCGCTTTCAAGATGGCCCGCGAACGCTGGCCCAAAGCAATCCTGATATACAACGACTACAATACAATCTTGTGGCAAAAGGACCAAGGCATAGACCTTCTCAAGAAAATCAAAGCCCAGGGAGCTCCGGTCGATGCCTATGGAATGCAGTTTCACGAGACGATACAGCAAGGATCCGGTTCATGGTGCACAAGTTCAGCAACACTAAAACGGGCACTACACGAAGCACACGAACAGACTGGACTCCCCATATATATTACTCAATACGATGTCGCTTCCATAGACGATGAATTTCAAAAAAAATGCTACCAAGAACATCTCCCAATCCTAATGGAAACGGATTATGTTGCCGGCATAACGCTTTGGGGATACATTTATGGCAAAA
>CAMZFJ010000066.1 GCA_947306025.1 uncultured Fibrobacter sp. | reverse complement strand
TCGGCCGCATCAAGGACATTTTGAGCCTCATCCCGGGACTCAACAAGCTCCCGCTCGACCAGATTGACGAAAAGCAGTTGGTCTATGTGGAAGCGGTGCTCAGCTCCATGACACCGAAGGAACGCAAGAAGCCGCAGATTATCGACGGTAGCCGCAAGGCCCGTATCGCAAAGGGTTCTGGCACGGACGCTGCCCGTGTGAATGCGGTTCTCAAGCAGTACGAAAGCATGAAGGAAATGTTCAAGAAAGTTGGCGATTTCGCAAAGCGCCAGAACAACGGCGGCACGATTGGCTCGAACTACACCCCGCCTAAGGACAAAAACAAGAAGAAAAAGAGATAAGCGCCGCGCATTCCGTGAATTCCGCGCATCTCGTCCACAAAATTTCAAAAGTCCGTTTGCAAAAGCAAGCGGGCTTTTTTCATACTTCCAACAGCCTACTTTCTGCCGTCTACTGCCGCGAATTTCGCCCTTGTATCATTAGCAAAGAATTTTGTTTCATTCGCAAAAATAAATTTTATAAATATCAAAATTTCTTTGATTTTTCGTAAAATTTCAAAGTTTTTGTATCACAAAATATTGACTTTCGCGTTTTCAAGAGCTATATTATTTACGTAAAGGGAACGCACCATGAAACCGATAACCGAATATCAAGATTACCGCCGCTACATGCAGGACTTCTATGAAGAACGCAAGAAGTCCGGTTTTACCTGGCGTGAATTTTCGAAGGATGCCGAATTCGCTTCGCCGTCTTACCTCAAGCTCGTTTGCGAAGGCAAAACTACACTCAGCCGCGTAGGGTTACCGCGCGTGGCTGAAGCGATGAAGCTTTCGGGTTTTGAACTTTCGTACTTCGAAAAGATGGTCGAATTCGGGAACGCCACCAACGACGAGAAGAAAAAGGCCGCCTTTGCCGACCTCACCCGCATTGCAAAAGAACAGCATGCACGCGTGATTGACGCCGACACATTCGCCTACTACGAATCGGCCATAAATTCCATAATCCGAGAACTGGCGCCCTTGATGCCGGGCGCCCTCCCGCTTGAAATTGCAAAGAAAATCAAGCACGCCTTCACGGCGCAGCAAGTCCGCGATTCGCTCGCGATGCTCACCAAGGCAAAGTTCCTTGAGCAAACTGACGAAAACACATACCAGCAAACAGACAAAGCCATCACCGGTTCGTCCGAAGCCATTCCGCTCGCGCTCCGCACGATGCACCGCGACATGACCGACCTCGCAAAAGAAGCGATCGACAAAATTGACGTGAACGAAAGGAACATTTCGGGCGTCACCATGGGCATCGACGCACCAACATTTGCGCGCATTTCCGAAGAAGTCAACAACTGCCGCAAGCGCGTCATCGCTCTTGCCAACGAATGTAAGAAAATCGACCAAGTTTACCGCCTCAACTTGCAACTTTTCCCGCTGACAGACAAAGTATAGGAGGAAGGATTATGAAACTCGAAAAAATTTTGTCCATCGCTGTTGCCGCACAAGCAAGATTTAAAGCAATTTCATTTTCGCAAATCGCAATCCTGTTCTTCGCAACCGCCACCTTAGCCGCGACATTCCTTACGGCCTGCGGGAACGACAATACCGCCGGCACAGACGAGCAGCCAAATGCCATCACGGCGCAAATCGATGCCGCCATTGACAGCGCATCGGCCATCTGGTTCCAAGAAGAAAAAACATTCATAGTCGATTCGAAAACGAACATTCTCCCCCCATTCTCCACGCCCCTATACGATTTAATCATAAACCCTGACACGTCAGCACAAAATACAAGTTTATTTGCAGGAATAAAGACCGAACATGGATTATTGCGGCAATTAGAAATTGACAATTTCGCTTCGTTCAGTTGCGAAACAGAAGAAACATGGTTCGCTTACACAATCCAAGTTACGAGTTCGCTTATACAAAAAACATTTACTATTCCCAAAGCCTCGGCTGCATCCATCGTAACCGAATTCGAAGCGGATTGCACCCGTGAAAACGGTGAATTTACCACAGAAACAGAAGGCGTCACCGAAGGGCAACAAAGATACAGTTGCAAAATCTTTCCGACCAAAGAAAACCTAGTCGATAAAAATGCCATACAATATACCGACCCAACTTGGGAAAAATATGGAAAGCTGATTATAAAAATCTGTAGAGAGTAAGACTAGAGACATAAGACAACATTCATAGAAAGATCTACACAATCAAAGCATGCGTCAAGACATTATGGTCAGGACGTATTGTGGAGTATACCTTTTAAAATCAAACCTATCAAAAAAATGGAGGAGACCATGAAAAACATCACCAAATCAATCACAGGAACAATCGTTGGAGCCGCAGCAGCACTCACGCTCGCCGCATGCTCGTCAAGTCCATCGACAGCACCAGAAGCATCCATCACCAAAACATCAAGCAGGTCGAACGCACAAGTACGCATCAACCCCACAGACTCGATATCCGCTACACCCACGGTAATCGTTTCCGCCGATGACGAAGCGACTCTCGAAAGTTGGCTCAAAAGTAACCCAATTAGCAACATGATCCATGTAGATTATTATTGCGACGAAAACCCGGACTTTCCAGACAATCCCCATTGGTGTTTGCCCGGCAAAATCCAGCTAGAATCAGGAACTGTACTGAGTCTCTATAGCGGTACAGCCAACGCTATCTTATGCGCTGCCGACCAAGATACTATCTTATACTCAGTCCATTTGCACAACAACATCATTTCAAAAAAATGGAGCAATCCGTTTTTCAGCATCGACTTTTACTCCGACGCCAAAGACGAATTTAAGCGCTCATGCAAAGCAGAAAACGGCGACATCACTGAAGATACAGAACACAAAATCGCCTGCGATATAAAAATAATGCCAATTCAGTCCCCGATTGATTCCTCGAATCAATCCCCACGATACCTCTTGCCGCATCTTTCCTACAATTACGAGGACCCGAGCTGGACAAATTTTGCCACTAAAACAGTCGAAAGATGCCGGATTCGCCCGCAAATCGAGCCAATTTGGGTGCCTGAAGACGAAAAATAAAATGATAGCCCTGCCACTATTGTCAGAATAATACAATTACACAAAACGCCCTTTTTATTCAAAATTGGGCGTTTTTTCATAATTTTTTCTTCAAAACAACAATTTTTCGCCGCCAATTCAATTACTTTATAAGTAAACAACGGATTTTTTTTCGTTGCCGTCCTTTACACACAAAAGTAAGTTTGCTATATTTGGCATCAAAAGAACAAAAACCCCGAAAATTCGGGAAAACCCCATAAAGAGGTATAAAATGGCAACCGTTATCCGTCTCGCCCGCTTCGGCAAGCGTCACAACCCGATCTACCGCATCGTCGTCATCGACAACCGTAAGGCTCGCGACGATAGCTTTATCGAACAGGTCGGTTTCTTCAACCCGAACCTCAAGCAGCCGGAAATCCGCTTCGAACAGGAAAAGGTTCTCAAGTGGCTCTCTGTTGGTGCTCAGCCGTCTGACACCGTCAAGTCCCTCCTCAAGAAGACCGGTATCTCTGACTTGTTCCACGACCTCAAGGCCAACCGCTCCATCGAAGGCAAGGCTCCAGTCGCTCGCGAAATCAAGTCCAAGCAGCGCAAGTTGAGCCCGAAGGCTCAGGCTCGTCTCGAAGCTGAAAAGGCTGCCAAGGCAGCTGCTGAAGCTCCGGCCGCTGAAGAAGCACAGGCTTAATTACGCCTTTAAAGAAGAGTCTCGTGCGCTTGCACGGGACTTTTTTCTTTAGCTAGTCATTAGTCAATAGTCATTAGTCAGTAGTTATTAGTCAGTAGTTATAAAAACGCACCGCAAGTGCCAAACTTCAACTAATAACCAACGACCAATAACTTTCTCGTCTCTAGCATTTTTCAAAGTTCTATGCTCTAAGTTCTACCAACTCATGACCGATTCTCAAGAATACATCACCGTCTGCCAGCTCATGCGTGCGCATGGCGTCAAGGGCTATATCAAGGCAATGCCCCTGACCCACGACCTGACTCGCTGCAAAAGCCTTAAAGACGTGCGCGTTAAAAAGAGGAATGGCGAAATTGTAGAACTCACCCTTGAAGACGCCAAAGTTGCCAATACGCTTTGGCACTTGAAGTTCAAGGGATTCGATTCCCCAGAATCCGTAGCGGTCCTCGTCAATGGCGACGTCATGATTCCAGAATCCGAACGTCTCCCGCTCCCCGAAGGCGAATATTACATTGACGACCTTGAAGGTTTCCGCGTCCACACCGAAGACGGTCGCGATGTTGGCGAAGTCCTCGAAGTGCAAGAACTGATGACGGTCGATGCATTCCATATCAAGTTCGACCTCTCCATGCAGTCAGAATTCAGCAGCAAGTCCATCCTCGCCCCCTGGATTGATGATTGCGTCAAGGAAATCAACGAAGACGGAAAGTTTATCGTTTGCGATAGCGACTATTTAAAATCCCTTTGCCCGGAGGAACGATGAAGATCGACTGCATCACCATCTTCCCCGAAATGTTTGCACCCATGAAAAGTTCAATCATGGGCCGCGCACAGGCAAAAGGCTTGTTTGAGTTCAACACGGTATATCTACGAGATTTCGCCATCAACGCCTATGGGCAAGTGGACGACGTCCCGTATGGTGGTGAACCGGGCATGGTACTCCGCCCCGAACCGCTAGCCAAGGCGATTCGCAGCACCGGCGTCAAGGAAGATGGCGGCAAAGTCATCTACCTCACTGCTGATGGTGTCCCATTCACTCACAAGATTGCAAAGGAACTCTCTCAAGAAAATCACCTTGTTCTCGTCTGCGGACACTACAAGGGGATCGATGACCGAATCCGCCAGACCGAGGTCGATATGGAAATTTCCATTGGAGACTTTGTTGTAAGCGGAGGCGAACTTCCGGCGATGCTCGTCACGGACGCCGTAGTGCGACTGTTGGACGGAGCTCTGGGACACAAGGAATCTGGCGAAACCGACTCCTTCGCGCAAGGCGTTTTGGGCTGGCCGGTCTACACACGTCCCGAAGAATTCGAAGGAAAAAAGGTGCCAGAAGTGCTGCTTTCGGGCCATCACAAGAACATTTCTGAGTGGAGACGCCAAGAATCGTTAAAAAGAACGAAAGAAAGACGTCCCGACATCTTTAAAAATCTTGAAATAAATACTACATTTGGCGACAAATAATAACGAGGTACACATTATGTCCCTGAACATTGAAGCAATCCAGAATGAAAATTTGAAGACCGACCTTCCGGAATTCCGCGCCGGCGATACCGTTACCGTTAACGTCAAGGTTATCGAAGGTACGAAGGAACGTATCCAGCCGTTCAAGGGCGTCGTTATTCAGCAGAAGAACTCTGGCATCGGCAAGTCCATCACGGTTCGCAAGATGTCTGGTTCCGTAGCTGTCGAACGTATCTTCCCGGTCAACTCTCCGCGCATCGACTCCATCGTTGTCGAACGCTCCGGTAAGGTCCACCAGGCTCGCATTTACTACATGCGCGACCTCCGTGGTAAGGCTGCACGTATCGAAGAACGTCAGGCTTAATTAACCAGGCTTCGAAGGCGGTTATTTCCCGATGGTTACGGGGGATTCCCGAAAGAAACTGATCCCGCCCACGCAACTCCGCGTGAAGGCGGGTTTTGTTGTATCCTCACCTCAGGATGAAGACAAGAAAATCATCCTTTTAAACGAAGGTGAGCTTGTTGCGCTTGACCCCAAAGAAAATAACAAGGTCGCATTCAAGATCCACCCCGGCAATCTCGTCGGCGTAGGAGCGCTACTCGAACGCGAACCCGTGCGCTATATTTTCCAGGCTACGGTCGATTCCTCCATCACGATTATCAACGATGAATGTATGGAATCCGAGCTCAAGAGCCTTCCCGTATGGCTTTTGGCGGTTATCAAGGCAATTTCAGCAAGAACGCGAAGGATCAACGAATCCATGCGTTCGGCAAAGACGGACAATCCGCTTGCAAGCCTAGCCTCTTTCTGCAAATTCTTCAAAGGCGATGATTTTTTACAGACAAAAGCGTTACTGCAAGAATTTTCGTGGCTAACCAAGACGCCCATACCAACGGCAACAGAAGCACTCAAAGCGCTAATCCGCCGCAAATTGGTTGTTTTCCATGGAGACAAATCTTGCCTCTCCATCCCTAACGCCGACCTTCTCGGAATTTTTGCCGACTACCAAAAGGCAAAAGATCTGGACAAGCCATGGCTCCCGTTCTGCCTCACGCTCCAGCAAAAAAGAATTCTCGTTCTGCTTTCGACTTTAGAAAACGGGACATCCAAAGATTCAACGGACTGGATTGCGTTTTTCAAGGAACGCCATTTTGAAATGAGTGTCGCAGATTGGCTCCAAATCCAGCAATTCGAGTGGTTTATCGAAAAGGGGAATCACCTTCTTTCTCTTGATCTTGCGAAAATCAATTATTACGAAACGGCGTTGAAGTACGAACAAAATATCAAGGGTACCGTCTAATGGAAATCGCAGCCGGGAAAATTCTTTGTATGCAAGGAGACTCTCCGCACTCCTTCTACATTGTCAAAAAGGGCACCCTTGTCGCCACATTCAAGGACGAGCAAAACGAAACCCAGACAAAAAATCTGGGGCCGGGTTCTACGTTTGGCGAACTCAGCCTTGTCGATGGCGAGCCCTTGGAATACACGGTTCGCGCCGAAGAAGACTGCGAAATAGAAGTCATCCCGCAAACATTATTCAATGAAACGATGGCAAAGCAACCCATTTGGATGAAGTCCATCATTTCATTCTTGACGCAGCGCAACAACATCGCCCAAGAAAACAAACGCAAGAAAGATTTTATAACATCTTTTCCTTCGCTTTTATTCATCCTCGCAAAGTCCAGCGAAAAATTAATTTATATTAAAGACATTAAAAACGAGCTCAAGAATTTTTCGAACTTATCTTCGCTGGAAACGTACAAACTATTACTGATTTTGCAAGACTTTAGGCTCATCCGTTTACAGGCTGAATCGCTCACCCTCGAAAACGAGATGCTCATCAAGTTGCTTTACGACATGCTCCGTCTTCGTGCGATTTACAAGAATTCATCGCACTACATTCTTTCGCTCACCGAGCAAGCCATACTCACCGCATTTACCAAAACGGCAAGTGAAAAAGGGGAGCTTCTCGAAAACGGTTTCATCGCTGTAAAAACCACCGATCTAGCCGCCCAAACAAAACAATCCATGCACGGGATGACGCTCACCAAGAATAGCCTTGAAACGCTCCTGCAAAAGCGATTGCTAAAAACGCTCCCACCAACATCCACAAAAAACAACGATTTGCCGGGGCTTGAATTCATCGAAAAATTCTCAGCCGATTTCGACAGGATATTGAACCTCCTCGAACTCAACCGCATTTATCCACTGCTCGATAAGAAGTTGATTTCGGGGCAGTAGGCAGTAGGAAGTAGACAGTAGGAAGAGGGCCGCGACCACGAGCGTTCAACGCTTTAAACGTCATTCTGAACGGAACGAAGTGGAGTGAAGAATCCAGTGAAGGTATGGGATATGAGCACGGTCGCCTACGGCGACCTTTGGGGTATGAGCTATGGGCAATGCACAAAGCGAGTTTACAAGCGACCTCATACCAAACATCTTTTTTCTAAGTTCTAAATTCTAGTAACTCAGAACTAGTAACTTAATACCCACCCCTAAAACAATCTCATAACGCTTTTTCTAAGTTCTAAGTTCTAAGTTCTAAGTTCTAAATTGCTATCTTTACCCTGTAACACATTCACCCCCCAAAAGGTTTATTATGAAACTTTCTGCACTTCTCGTGACACTTTCATCCATCGCCGCATTTGCTCAGGACGCAGCTGCACAGCCCGAACAGCCGGGTGCTCTCGCCAGCTTCCTCCCCCTCATTCTCCTCTTTGTGGTGATGTGGCTCTTCTTCATCCGCCCGAAGCAGAAGGAAATGA
>CAMZFJ010000065.1 GCA_947306025.1 uncultured Fibrobacter sp. | reverse complement strand
TGACCAGTTGAGGGACCTCCATGATTGATGATATCACTCTCGGCTATTTGATTCTTTTACTTCCGCTCCTCTCGTTCGTCGTGAACGGGCTTTTCCTCGGAAACAAGTGCGCGAAGGCAGCTGCATGCTTCGCAGTCCTCTGTAACGGAATTGCATTTGCCGCTGCAGGGACCATCGCGTTCAACTACTTCAGTTCCGATTTGGCACCGCAAAAAGCAACGCTGTTCGACCATACGTTCATCCCATTCGTGGGTGACCTCGTTGCAAGAATCGGCATGCTGATTGACCCCTTGTCCGTGATGATGCTCGTGGTCGTCACGTTCATCAGCTTCATGGTGAACATCTACAGCATCGGCTACATGCGTGAAGACCGTGCCGCAGGTCGTTTCTTTGCACTGCTTTCGCTGTTCAGCTTCAGCATGCTCGGGCTTGTCGTCGCCACGAACCTTTTCCAGATGTTCATCTTCTGGGAACTCGTGGGCGTTTCAAGTTACTTGCTCATCGGTTTCTGGTACCACAAGCCGAGTGCCGTGAGCGCATCCAAGCAAGCATTCATCCTCACCCGCTTTGCCGATAGCTTCTTCTTGCTCGGCATTGTGCTCGTGAGCTATGTCGTTGGCAGCTTCGACTTTTCGACACTCAATTCGCTTAGCCTCATCAATTTCCAAAATGAATTCATCAATCTTGGCCTTGTAACCGTTTCCAAAGCCGAAGCATTGGTCTTGGGCTCCATCCTCATCTTTACCGGTGGCTGGGGCAAATCCGCCATGTTCCCGATGCATATCTGGCTCCCGAACGCCATGGAAGGTCCTACACCCGTAAGCTCGATCATCCACAGTGCAACGATGGTCGTCGCTGGTGTTTACTTGGTCGCTCGCCTGTTCCCGTTCTTCGCCATTTGCGATAACGCCCTCACGCTCATCATGTGGGTCGGTGCATTCACGATGGTCTTTGCTGCCGTCATCGCTTGCACGCAAAAGGACATCAAGCGCATCCTCGCCTACTCCACGCTTTCGCAGCTCGGTTACATGATGTTTGCGCTCGGCGCTTGCAAGATTGGACAAGTCGTTGCCGTTACCGGTTGGACCGCTTCGACATTCCACATCTTTACGCACGCTTTCTTCAAGTGCAGCTTGTTCCTCATCGCCGGTAGCTTAATCCATCAAGTCGGCACAAACGATCTCGATGCGATGGGCGGTCTCGGCAAGAAGATGAAGCTCACTTACGTTTGCACGCTCATTTCGATTCTCGCCATTTCGGGCATTCCGCCGTTCTCCGGATTCTTCTCCAAGGACGAAATCATCCTCGCGGCATTCCAAGGGCACCATTACGTTGTCTTCGGGCTTGCACTTCTCACGAGCGGTCTCACGACATTCTACATGTTCCGTCTGTTCTTCCTGGCGTTCCATGGCGCTCCGCGTCACGAAGGCGTCAAGGCTGGGCATGTTCATGAAGATTTCGCCATGACGCTCCCAATTGTCATCCTTGCGATTCCGGCTCTCTTGAGCGGTGTTTTGGGCAAGGGACTTTTCGAGAAGTTCTTTGTGCCGGGCCAATTGCATGTGCCGCAGCTCATGAGGCTTGAACATGCCGAATGGATTCCGTATGTAGCCGTAGCCATTGCTGTCGTAGCACTTGTGATTGCTTGGTTGCTTTACGCAAGCCCGTGGGCTAAAGTCCAGCGCGCTCTCGACGAAACAAACCGCAGTGGCATTTACAAAGTCATTTACCACAAGTTCTACTTCGATGAAATGTACTACGCCGTTGTCCGCCAGTTCATCTTTGGTGGCATCGCTCGCGTAGCACGCGCTTTCAACGATTACGTGATTGAAGGATTGCTTGCATTTACGGTATGGTTTGTCCACAAGCTCGGAGACTTGGTCCGTTTGGCCCAAGCAGGCTACTTGCCGTTCTATCTGGGCTCTTTGATTGTTGGCGTTCTCCTTTGGCGATTCTTCGGCCAGCTTCCCCTGTAGGCGTTACCCATGAATACAATACTTTTTAACTCTATTTGGGTCATCCCCCTCTTAACCGTTCTCGCCTGCGTCTTGATTCCTGCGTCATACGCCAAGACGCTCCGCACGATCCATGTGACTTCGGCAACGATTGTTCTTGCAATCGCATGCTACCTCACCTACGCCGTCTATGCCCTCTCGGGAACTCCGACCGACCCGGCGGCAGCGCCTCTCGCATTGCGTTTCTTCACGGACATCCCGTGGCTTTCGATGTTCAACGCGCACTACATCGTCGGTGCCGATGGCCTCAACATGCTGTTGGTGACACTCACGGCATTCATCGTTTGGGCCGGCGTGCTCGTAAGCCTCAACATCAAAGGAAACCAGAAGATTTTCTTTGCACTCATTCAGCTCCTCGCGACTAGCGTTTACGGCGTGTACATGAGCTTTGACTTGGTGCTTTTCTTCGTGTTCTACGAAATGGAAGCGCTTTGCATGTACCTCATGATTGCCTGCTACGGTAGCGGCAAGCGCGACTACGGTGGTAAAAAACTCACTTTGACACTCGCGTTCGGTTCTTCGATGATTTTGGCAACGCTCTTCGGACTCTTCTTCGAAAGCGGCGCCAATAGCTGGAACCTCATTGAAATCGCAAAGACGACACTCCCGATGGATTTCCAGATGTGGGCATTCCCGCTCATGTTCATGGGTTTTGCCGTTTCGAGTTCGCTGTTCCCGTTCCACTTCTGGAGCCCGGATGGCCACTCCGCCGCACCAACCGCCGTTTCGATGCTCGCTGCCGGCGTGATGATGAAAATGGGTGCTTACGGATGCTTGCGTGTGGCCATGTTCCTCATGCCCGAAGCCGCTAAGATTTGGCTCCCCTACGTTGTTGCTCTCTTGATTTTCAACGTGGTACTAGGCCCGTTCATCGCCATCCGCCACAAGGACCTCAAGTACATCACCGCTTACAGTTCCATCAGCCACTTGGGCCTCATCTTCCTCGGACTTGCAGCCCTCACGCCGATCGGACTTCGCGGCGCTAGCCTCCAGATGATTTCTCACGGATTCTTGACGGGCCTCTTCTTCGCCACCATTGGCATGATCTACGAACGCACCCACACCCGCGATATCACGGAAATGGGCGGTATCATGCGCAAGATGCCGTTCCTTGGCGTAGGCTTTGTGCTTGCCGGTTTTGCAGGCCTCGGCCTCCCGGGCTTTAGCGGATTCATTGCCGAAAGCACCATCTTCATCGGCGCATTCCAGCAAGATTCCACGCTTACACGCATCGTGACGATTCTCGCCATTCTCTCCATCACGACGACCGCCGTCTACATTTTGCAAACCGCGAACCGCATGCTTCACGGTCCGCTCCCGCAAAAGTACGAAAGCCTCACTGATGGATGTTTCCGCGAAAAGTTGGTCATCGTCGTTCTCGTTGCCTGCTTGTTGTTCATCGGTGTTTGCCCCGGCTGGATTTCTGAAATCTTAGACCAGAGCATCGCACCTATGATTAGATGGTAGAACGCCGCTTCGCGGCTACAGACGAAAGACGAAAGAATTTAAAGTCTATGAATTTAAACCTTTAACCTCAGTTGAATAGAATTTATGTTTAACATTCCAAACTTCATTCTACCTGACGTTTTGCTGCTGATTTTCCCGTTCATTGTCATCGGGATGCGCCTTTTCGTGACTACGCGTTCGCAGTTGCCCTGGCGCATGGCAAACATCGGCTTTATCGCCATTTTCCTCTTGCTGAATTTCATCCCGCTCGCAAGCGGCAGCGGAAGATTATTTATCTGCAACTGGAAGGTCGATGACTTCGGCGTGCTCATGCGCGAAGTGCTCATGGTGAGCGCACTGCTTGGCATGTGGCTTTCCAAGGACTACTTCGAACACGGTGCCGACAAAAAACCGCAAATGCACCAGATTGCCGAATTTATCGGCGCCATCGCTTTTGCAACATTCGGCGGATTCGTAGTCGTGAGCGCCTGCGACTTGCTCACATTCTTCCTCGGCTTGGAAATCGCAACTATCCCGATGTACGCCCTCGCCGCTTGGAACAAGCGCGACCAATACGGTTCCGAAGCCGCCACCAAGTATATTTTGATGGGTTCTGTCGCTACGGCATTTGAACTGTTCGGCTTTAGCTACCTCTACGGTTTTGCCGGGAGCCTCCACTTCAACGAAATCCAGGCCGCCGTCGCAAGCGGTTCTAGCCCGCTCTTGTGGATTGCCGTGCTGTTCCTCTTCTGCGGAATTGGATTCAAGCTCACGCTGTTCCCGTTCTACACCTGGGCTCCAGACGTTTACGAAGGCGCCCCGACGCCGGTAACCGCCGTGCTTTCCGTAACCTCGAAGGCAACCGCCATTGCGTTCCTCGTCGTGCTCGTCTATGGCCCGCTCTCCCCGATCCAAGACAAGATGGCTCCGCTCATTGCGCTCCTCGCAGGCGTCACGCTCTTTGTCGGTAACCTCGGTGCTTTAAAGCAGAGCCGCCTCCGCCGCTTCATGGCTTACAGCTCTATCGCTCAGGCTGGCTACATTATGGTCGCATTGCTCGGCCCTGCAACAACCGCAAAGACAGCTATCATCTATTACCTCTTTGTCTATGCCGTTTCGAACTACCTCGCGTTCTTCGTATTCGGCATTATCGGACACCACCGCGAAGAAACATTCCAGTCGCTCCGTGGACTTTCTAAACAGAACCCGAGCCTTGGCATTGCCCTTGCCATTTCGATGTTCAGCTTGGCAGGCATCCCGCCTCTCGCCGGCTTCTTCGGCAAGTTCCACCTGTTCTTCAGCGGTGCATCCACAGGCCATTACGCACTCGTCGCATTCGCCGTCTTGAACAACGTCATTGCACTCTTCTACTACTTGCAGCTCATCAAAGCCGCTTGGGTCGATGAACCCGATGGTCACCTCACTCCGCTCCGCCTCACAAAGCGCCAGCGTGAAGTCATCATTCTGTTGAGTGCAGCCGTGATCGTTCTCGGATTCTTGCCGTTCCTGAGCAACAACATCTTTGCCGGGTTCACGAATTAAGAGATGTGAGGTCGCCCGCTAACGCGTGCTTTGCGACAAAGCTCGCAACTTCGTCACTTTGAGCAAATAAAAAATGAGGCCAGCCGGTCTCATTTTTTCGTTTTATGCAAAAGATTTAATTAGATTCAGACTCGCGTCCTTCCCACTTGGCGTTATTGCCAATATTGCGGATTAGGCGGAAACCGCCCTTGGCTGGCCCCCAATTTGGCATAAGAAATCCATAGTTTATTAATTTCCAATGAGGTTCAAATTCGAATTCTCCCTTTTGGTCTTCATGTGTTTGTACGACACGATTGTCTCCGCCTTTTAAACATGCAGGATGTCCGTCGTAATAAGGATTTGGGTTTATGGTTTTAAAAAGTACATGTTCCCATACTAATCCAAATATATCATACAGGCCATATCCATTGGGTTGCAGTTGTCCGACAGAATCAGAATCAAATTTTTTTATGGCTGTGGCAAATTTTGCATATTTTTTAGTTGTTTCAAAATTTGTAGAATCTCCATCCCAAGGGGCATCTTTCTCCTTGTCGCCTCCTCTTGCGAACATCATCCATTCGTCATAAAAAGGAAGTCTGTAGCCATCTGATGTTGAATCTATTGAAACTAGAACGCAGAGATTGTCTCCTTCGTTATATGAAAAATTCCAATTTGAAATAATGTATTTGCCTGGTTCTAAAGCTTCTTCTTTAATGAGATTGGTTTCTGAAAAAATGTAATAAGGCTTTAATCCTTCTCGTATGCTACGAGCGTTGGCGTATTTCAAGGCTTGTTGCAAGTATACTATGTTTGCTGCGGAATCATGTGCATCACAATTTTTGTTATGAATACTTAATTTTTTTCTATACACCCATTTTTGTTGGATATTTTCGTCATATTTATATAGATGTGAAGCTTTTGCAGGGATGCTATCCCACATTATTTGTGTAAATTCGCAGTTTGTTACAGGATATTTATCTACTAAGTAGGTTCCTGTAACCGAAATATGTTTTTCTGGATTGTATTCAATGGCTCCTAGTTCAACAAATTTTCTTCTCGTTAATTCATTAAAGCCTACTAATACTTCTTCATTTTTGAAATCCAAATACTTCATCCCGACTGCCAAATTAATCTTATGCGAACTATCGGATTCCGGCAAATACACTTTTATAGATTCAACCCCAATAAGCGTCGGTACTTTAAATACCAAACACGAGTCATTGAAAATATTGGAATTCATCGAGGTTTCCCATGCGACTACAGGGCGGTCAACGCAAACTTTGACGATTTCGTTTTTCTCTACTTCGAGCCAAAGTTCCTTGCGCAAGGATTTGCGTTTCACATCAAATGTTCTTTGAATTTTGTCTTGCAGAATCTTTTCCAAGTTCTTTCGCGGCTTGACGCCTTCAACAGGCTTTTTCACCAAAATCGGGCCACGAAATCTTTGAGCGAGTTCGACTAGCTTCGCATACTCCATGCTATCTTTATACGCGCCGCGGCTTTCTCCATGTCTATCGTAAAAGAATTGGGCATTCGCAAACGCAACAAATGCGACGATTAAAAGCAGAACATTTCTCATATAACAGAAAATACAAAAAAAGTTCCCTTGCGGGAACCTACTCCACCCAAATGTCGTTGGGGAGTTTTCCGATGTCGCGGAAGTCGAGCTTGCCGCTTGTTGCGGAATTCATGCTCACGAGGCGTGCCAAAGGCTTGCCAGCGCGTTCAATGACGATTTCTTCGTCCTTGATGGCGACCTGGTTCAAGAGCGTCCCAAAATTTTGACGCATATCCATAGCAGAAACAACTTTCGACACGGTTTTTCCTCTTTTTATTCAATTTAACTATTATTACAAAAGCCGTCAAAAGGTGACCCCGGCACGGGGTGACAGTTAAGAAATGATGAAGTAGGTCGCGCAGTGGCCGGGGTGACATCAAAAAAAATGGATCAAGAAGTTCGCACATTTTCGGTCACGCAATATATGCGTTCTCTCAAGAACACCGTAGAGTCTACGCCTGCGGTTTGGGTGCATGGCGTGATTTCGCAAATTGCAGAGAAGCCTTCCGGCGTGTACCTGAGCATCGCGGACTTCAACGAGGGCGACGTAAAGCCCAAGGCTACCCTCGCCCTTTACTGTTACACCGCCAAGTACGACGCAATTCTCGCCAAGATTTCCAGATTATCGCAGCCATTTATGCTCAAGCACGATCTCAAGGTCAACTTCTTGATTCGCGCCGAGCTTTACATCCCCTACGGAAAACTGCAAGCGCAAATTCTGGATATCGATCCGGTCTACACCATCGGTGAACTCGCACTTACCAAGAGTGCTATTCTAAAGCGCCTTGCTACCGAGGGCCTGCTCGACAAGAACAAGCAACTTGAACTTGCCGATGTTCCGCTCCGCGTGGGCCTCATTACCGGCGAGAATACCGCCGCTTACAAGGATTTCACCACCCGCCTCGAAGCTTCGCCATTCGCTTTTGAAGTGACGACCGTTTACGCCCGCATGCAAGGGAACGAAACCGAAGGGAGCATCATCGCGGCACTCGAGCAACTCCAAGGCAACCCCAATTTAGATGTTGTCTGTATTGTGCGCGGTGGCGGCGCCAAGACGGACTTGAACTTTTTCGATAGCGAAGCGCTTTGCCGCGCGGTCGCAAACTACCCCATCCCCGTCTTTACGGGAATCGGTCACGAAATCGACCGTTGCCTTTTGGACGAAGTCGCCTACCTCTCGTGCATCACGCCCACAGACTGCGCCAAACGTCTCGTGGAACGCGTTACGGATAGCTGGAACCGCATGACCGAGGCCATGGCAAACATCGCCGACGGCGCTCGCGAACTCCTCACCAAGAACAACAAGCAACTCGGCACGATGGGAAACCAGCTCCAGCAAAAAGTTTTCGGGCTCATCCAGAACGAGAAATCGAAGCACGTGCTCATCGCCGCCTCCATCAAGAAGGACACTGCATTTTATATAAAGTCCGAGCACGAACGTCTCGACCGCAACCACGAAGGTTTAAAGCAAGGTACACGCAAAATCCT
>CAMZFJ010000064.1 GCA_947306025.1 uncultured Fibrobacter sp. | reverse complement strand
AGAACACGCTCGCCAAGTACGAAGAAATCTTCGTGCGCCTCACCGGCAAGCAGCCCGAACTGTAATAGAGGTATGAGCACGGGCTTCGCCCTTTGAGGGGTGAAGTCGCGCTTTGCGCTCTGAGCAGTAGGCTGTAGTCAATGGAGAGGTCCGATCAAGTCGGGCATGACGATGCTTCATCAGCCATGACGTTATGGACGCTGTCATCCTGGAGGGAGCCGAAGGTTACCGATAGGATCCACAAAGACGCATTTAAACGCGCAGACTTTCGGGTCTGCGTTTTTTGCTTTTCGCGAAGCCACTTTTCCCTCGTTCCGGGACTACTCCAAATAATATTCTCTAAGCGTATCAATTTCAGATTGCGATACGCCGATTTTTTGCCGGATAAAATTCAATAGCGAGCCATATTTCGCGTTAATGAGCTTCACTGGAGTTTCCATATACTCGCGCTTAACGCTCACCAAGAAATGCAACACGTCCAATTGCGTATCCGTCATTCCTGCCGCTCGGCCTTTCGCTGTCATCAATTCGAGCTGTTTGCGGTACGAATTTCCTGATTCGGCGTAATCATCCAAAACAGCATCGTCATCGGCGCCAAGCGCCGCCAGCAACAGCACCGCACCAAAGCCGCAACGATCCTTGCCCGAAGTGCAATGCCATAGAACTGGCGCGCCTTTTTGCGCAAGCACCGTCTTAAAGAATTCCCCAAATTGGCGATGCGCATACTCGCCTTCAGCAAAGTAATTATAAAGTACATCCTTTAACTTAGTGGCCCACGGGAAGCGCGCAACCTTAAAGAGGAGTTCCATCATTCCCTCCCCTTTCGCAGGCATAATCTGTTCCTTTTGCAGCGCGCTATTGCGCAACAATTCGTCTAAAACAGGAATCGAGACCACCGACATACCATCGAGAAGTTTGTCCGGTTTGCGCATATATTCAAAGTCCGAACGCAAGTCTATAACCAAACGAATGCCAAACTCGTCACGCAGACGGTGCAAATCGTTTTCGGTCGCTAGCGACAGGTTTCCACTGCGGAAAAGCATATTATGCTTGACACGACGGCCCCCCGCCAAGATGCCTCCAAGTTGTCTAGCGTTATCGATACATTCAAAATTCAAAATATTTGCCATAAAAGTCCCCTTTACAAGTCTAATATAACGAAATCCATTACAATTTCAAAACATTTATACATAAAAACCCCGAAAGTCTTAAAAACTTTCGGGGTTTACACAGTCCTTACAATAGACTAGCCGAGCTGGTCACTCCAAGGAGGTGGTTCAGAACCGCTTCCTTGCAGCAGGTTGGTTTCATGGCGCAATTCAACAATTTCCATCTCGGGAGATGTGTATTCTTTTTTCTGGTTTTGTTCTTTTTTCATATTCATTTGTATTCAATGATTAATGGTTTGGGGGTTAATGTAGCAAATTTTTTCTGTAATAAGCACCACGTACCTTTCGAGCATCCTTGTCCACAGGACGACCCTTGAGGTCGTACACGCGCTTTACGCTATTCGCACGGAATTCTCCACTGCGAGTATTGAACTGGCCAATGACAGTCGTGTGTTCTTCGCCGTTCTTGTCTTTACCCACAATGACCAAATTCATCTGTTCCGGAAGTTCATCCTTTATAGAAGCCACGTTGCGGTTCGCATAGTAGCCATTAGCGCGAACCGTGCTCGGCACATTGTGAATCAAGTAAGCACGCAGCGGACGGATACTGGCCCCAGCAGCGATTTTAACAAACTGACCTACAGACACGTCACCTTCAGAAGAAGCGGCAAAGCCATAGACTCGGCCCAAATCCGGACTGTCCTCGGTCCACTTCATGAAAGAATATGTTCCACGGAATTCCCAGCCATCCTTTTCGGTAACGGCATCGCGAGTCGTTTCCAAGACTACGGAGCCAAGAATTTCAAGAGACTTGTCGCTCATCTTGATCATATACGGAGTGTAAGCTTGCAATTCAACTTCTTCCATTGATTTTTCCCATACAACCTGCATGGCCACGGCCTTCTTTTTATTTTCATCCAAGACAATGCCATTAAACGAAAGAACAGAATCAACACCAACTAAAAGGCTTGTCTTTATGTTGAACGGAAGCACTATGGTAGAATAGCCTTCGGTCGTAAAATCGCGTTCAAACTTCACTTCGTCAACTTCAATTCTATCCGTTATTATGAAATCATCTTCCCCGATGTAGTTTCCGTTGATTTCGGCATGGATCTTACCCTCACCGTCTTGTGTAACGACGATATTCGGCTTGACCGGACGCAACGTTTTGCCAGCGACAACGTCAAGCTTGTCAATAAACTCACCAACCAAATCATCCCATTTAAAAATGGAACCTTCAAAAACATTGCCTTCGCCATCGGTGTAGAGAACATTTACTGCTACTTTAACAAAGAAATCACTTTTAGGCCCCAAATCATCAATATAAGTATAGCGGTTAGTCGTGACGGTAGCCCCAGCAAGTTCAACACCAGAAGACGAACATGAGGGTCGTGCAGCAAAGCCACTACCTTCACCATCGGCAAAGACCTCACCAGCATTTAAATGTGCTACAGAGCCACTCACATACACGCCATAACTGCTTTTGTCTTTGGCATGTACAGTAAGAGAGCCTCCATTTACATTAACATCATACCAAGAACCAATAGCATAACTGAAATTGTATTCATCGGAAACTCCTGTCGCGGTCGCATCGACATCGCCTCCGTTAATTTCGATTCCTCCAGAACCCAAAATTCCTCTGAAACCAGCTGCGGTAACAGAACCGCCATTGACGATAACGTTCTCATCGCTAGCATAAATACCACAACCTGAATAATCAGCTGAAGAAGTACCAGCAGCATCGACTATGCCACCGTTAATCACGATTTCTCGAGCCCAAATACCATCACTTTCTTCCGAAACAGCCTTGACAGAGCCTCCATAAACGGTAAATGCATTAAATACATCTATAGCGGTGCTATTTTTCGCATAGACCTCGAACTTTCCCATATTTTCGCCAGTGCTCTGGGCATAGACGGCCAGATTCCTAAACGACATATCGTAATCCTCATTCTTCACAGTCAGCTTGGCGCCGTCTGCAAGAATCAGGTTGACATCCGGTCCCAAACGGTTCCAATCTTTGTCAATTTGCAACTCGAACGGCAAATAATTCCCCTGGACTTCATCATACGTCACTTCGCCCTTGACCACAAACCAGCCGCCATTCTTGAACATCGGATCGTCCGGAGATTCGTCACCGGTAAGCTCGATGTAATCTGTAATAGTCTTCGTCTCGCCTTTTTCATCAAGATACTCGACAGGAGGCAACTCTTTTTTCCATTTGGCATACACCGTAATATCCTGTGAAATTTTTTCATTCCAGTCAAATTCCGTCTTAAAATCTTTATCGGTGTACCAGCCTACAAACTTATAGCCATTGCGTTTTGGGTCTGCAGGTTTTGTCGATGTTCCGTAGGCACCAACAAACAGCGGATCGACAACCACATTTTCATCGCCAGTTTCAAGAGCAATCTTAAAAGCCGGTGTAAGCTTCTTGTTTTGGATTTCTTTAAGATTTCCAGTAATATCGCCGGTGTACCCATTGCCTTCTTCGTCCTTGAACGATATGCTATTAAGCACGAGCGCTCCATCCTTGTCATAAGCACCAACAACAACAGCCTTGCCACTAGAGAAACCCGGAGATTTGATATAATCGTAGGTATTCGTCCATCCGAGAACTAGAGAATCTTTTGCAGAAATTCCCTTAATATACTGCTGTACAGATAAGTCTATAGAGCCACCGGAAACAACGATTTTTCCTTTATTCGCAATAAGACCCGTGCCTTGATAATGTGAAGCGGTCGCATCTATAGAGCCTCCAGAAATATAGATATTGCCATTATAGGAATTAATGCCTTTATTTTCCGCTTGTATTTTAATTGAACCATCCGTCATAAAGAAATCATTTCTAACAAAGCAACCACAGTCCTTGCCCGTAATATCTATATAGCCACCATTAATAGAAAGATTATTTTCAGCGAAAAAGCCAGTAGTACTGTTAGCAAATATTCTACCCCCATCAATGATTATGTTTTTACTATTAAGGCCTTTAGAGCTAATTATGTTTGCTGGTGCGTCCACAGAAACAGTACCACGAATAATTCTAATTGTTTTTCCTACAGTATATATTGCATATCTTGCGGTTGATTCTACATAACCACCCGCAATAATCACATCCCCAAAAGCAGTAATACCATAGGAAGTTTCAACATTAGCACTACTTTCTAAAGTCAATTTACCCGATTGATCCTCTTGACTATAAATAGCCAATCGACCAACATTGAAAACAGTTTGGTTATCTGTACTATCAGCAGAAATATCAATGGTAAGTTCCGAGCTATCGGTAAGAACTAGGTTTACATCGGTGTTGATATCGACGGCCTTCGTTGCATAAATCGAGCCTTTGACCACATACCAACCACTTCCCTTAATATTAAGGGCCCCGTCTTTATTAACAGCCACTTTGGTATAATCCGAAATTTCCTGTACATCGCCATTCTCGTCAATGTACCTGACGGGGGTCGCCACGGCCCATGCGGTTGAAGAGATTAAAAACATCACGAGTAGGATTAAACCCACTCGCACCTTTGTAATTACATTCAAAATATTCATTTTTTGCATTCCTTCTTTTTCTTTAAAAAACAAAAAGCCTGACGGAATACCGACAGGACAATTTTTTTTACAACGTTTATACAAAGAAGCCCACAATTGTGTGAGATACAACTGAACGGAAGTATAAAATGTTGCGTTTTTTAACATACAGGCGCAAATTTAGACAAGCGCCTACAATACTCCCATAGCCCATATGGGTTATATAGTATTACTATTTCTTCAAAATTCTAAGCAAGCCTTGCTTATTGTATTCGGGAGCGTCTTTAGAGAACAGGCCCTTGAGTTCCTGGCGAAGCACATACTTTTCACCCTCGCCCCAATCAATGACACTCCCCGACTTTGCAGGGATCCCGTCACCGAACAAGCTATCCGCAGCCATCAACAGCGCTTCTTCCGGGTCTTCGATAGAAGTCGAGATGCACAAATCCGGAAGCGAGAATGTTGCAAGTCCAAGCGTGTAGAAAGTCTTTTCGTCCTCGCCTTCGATAATGTTAATCCAGGCATCCATCGGATATTCGCCATCGCCAAACTGGTCTTCGAACGCATCGGCGGTCCATGCCGTTCCAGATTGTTGCATATAAACGCCTGTAGCCCCTGCGGCAAACATCTTCGAAATAGCAATATTCACCATTTCGACATCGTTCATGCTTTTTACATTCCCGAGCAAGAACAAAAGCGACTTGTGCGCAACTATTGCCTTTTCTTCGTCTTCCGTCAAATCATTGCGTTCCTTGAAAATATCCAAAACATCAGGCGAAGCCGGCTGGCGTACGACGTTAAACAGCACGCTGCAACCGGGAATCATCACCGTTTTTGTATCGGCAGCGACCTTGACGTTTTCGGTAATGGCAAAAATTTCATCAACGGCTACAGGAATCGGGAATGCAAGAACAAACTGGTTCATATTCAACTCTCTTTAAAATTTTCGAACAACGCTTTCAATCGCCGTGCGGAGCAAGTTCGGGTTACTCCATTTTGGCATTTTAACGCATGATTCAAAAGCCTTGGCTAGCGTTTCGGCAGAAAGCTCTTCCGCCTTGATTTCAACAGCATAGCCCTCTTTTGACAAATCATGCGCAAGGACAATCTGTTCAAACTGCCCCGGAGTTGGCACAAAAATACATTTTGCACCGAGTTCCGCCATATCCATCACAGTGCTGTAGCCGCCTCGACTGACCACATAATCGGCCCGGTTTACGACATCCGCAAATTCTGCCGTTGCCAAATGCGTGTGGAACTCGATATTTCCTTCGGTCCACGTCTTATACCCAGCCGAAGGCTTCCCAAGAATCATCACATGACGACCGGGAATTTTCAAAAGCGCTTCGCGCAGTTGCAACTCGAATTGCGTGCGCGCAGGTTCCACACCCGACACAACAGCGACAACCTTGAACCTCGAAAAATCCCTCGAACTTGGCAACGGATCAGAAACATTCCATTCCACGCTTGCCGTGCGAGCCATAAATTCAGACACGCTCATCAAGTCCACATCGCGTTCGAGATCGACATCCTTTGGAATCGGCGGATTTTTCTCACGCGGAACAAGCATCGCATTTTCAGAAAATCTTGAAAGCGGCCCAACGTAATACATCGGCTTATTGCCCGGGGTTGCACCAGAATGCGAAAGCGAACCTGCATAACCCGGGAAAAATTCCATATCCGGCACCCAGACTTCATCGAACTTGCGCATCACATTTGAATGCCACATGACACCAAGGCGTTCAAACGCCGAAAAGATTTTCGGGAACGCAATCCGGCGCTGGTGCGTCATGTAAATGCTATACGCTCTTTTCGAATAAAATGCAAAACGATTATCCGAAAACAGCACATCGAAACCATAGCGTTCGACCATTTCTTCAGCAAAATGATGTTCGAAACGCATCACGGCATTCAAGTGCATGCTGTTTTTGAGTAGCCAAAGCGCCATGTTGTAGCCATGCTTTGGATACACGATATTGTAGCTCGGAGCAAGACGTTGCCTGAGTTCCGGGAACACCTCACGGTAAAAACCGGCATTCGCCTTCACGACGGCAAGTTCCACCTCGGCACCAGCCCGCAAGAACTCGCGGATAACGGGCACACAACGCGTTGCGTGCCCAAGACCCCAATCCAACGGAGCTACAAGGACTTTCAATTTTCCGCCTCTAGCCATGCGTGAGCCCAATCGCCATGGTCGCAATCTTTGTCATTGCCCATCAGCACACGCAAATTGAGTGTTTTTGCGCCCTTGATATTGAGTCTCAAGCGTTCCTTGTCTGTCGTATAAAGCTTCTTGGAATGGTAAATTTCTCGACCATCCGCTTCAACAACAAAGTAAGCACCATCGCCGCAGGCACTTTCGTCATCAAGGCCAACGACGGCATTGAACCAATCGTAGCTGCGCGAAAGCGTATATTCCAAGGACGAATTGGCATGGCTACCGATGCCATAACGGAACGGTTCGCCATCAAGCGTCAACTTGTGATGATCCACAGTTGCATCCATCTGCGGTTCGCCCCATTCCTGCATAAAGCGCTGCATTTTAAGCCTAGAGAGGAGCGCCACGTTTTCGCCTTCGATAAAGAAGTCCCTGTACGTGACAAGCGTATCTTCGTCCGGCATGGAGCAGCTCAATACCACGCGGTTCATGCCCGTGCGGATTTTTGCAGAATCCAGAAGCAACGTATCGGCATTGCTAGAAACGAGCATTTCGCCCTGATCCATATCGTTCACCTTGTAATCGCAGGCAATCGATTCCGGGAAGCGCTTGTTCACAACAATCATGCCGTTCGATTCTTCGGTCACCATGAAGTTCTGCGCGTAATGCGACACACCCTTCTTCGAAATAATTTTGTAAATGGCAAGCCCGTAACCGAAATCGCGAGCATTCATCAGCACGCGTTCATTCTTGAAACCGCTGAGGATGTCATCAATCTGGTCGGTCGTCTTGAAGCCCACCACGCGGCTTGCGCGGTTGACTTTTCCATAGCCGTCCTGACCGCGTACGAGATAAATATTCCCGCCCGACTTTTGCATCCATTCGGCAAACTGTTCGGTGCTCCAGCTCTTGAACGAACTTTCGCTAAACGAAGTATGCCCCGAGGCTAGCATCTGCCAAGGCCTTGCGTAAATGAACACAGAATTTTTCGGATACTTCGCCAGTTCTGTATTCAAGAAATCCTCTTCGGCCAAGAGCTTGTTCTTGTAATAGAGCATGTTCGACTTGTAGCTCGGAGCATGGTAAAGCATGAGCCCTACCGACAACAAGCAAGCGGCGCCAGCCACAATCTTTGCAGCTGCATCTTCCTTCATCTTCGTCGTGAAGACGAGCGCATCATAAAGGCCAAGCGCCATCAAAAGCGCAAACAACGGGAGCGCCACAAGCACATAGCGCTGGTTAATGTCAATCGTA
>CAMZFJ010000063.1 GCA_947306025.1 uncultured Fibrobacter sp. | reverse complement strand
ACGAACGTCTCGACCGCAACCACGAAGGTTTAAAGCAAGGTACACGCAAAATCCTTGACCTCGCCAAATCGCAATTTGAACTTGTGAACGAGAAAGTCAAAAACGCCGACCCCAAGACGACTCTCGCCAAAGGCTACTCACTCACGCTCGACGCCAACGGAAAATTCATCCGCAGGGCAAGCCAGCTCAAAAGCGGCGACACCATCAAGACACGCCTCGCCGATGGGGAAGTCATCTCGACAGTTCAATAATCCCCCAAAACGGCCTAAACATTAAAAAAATGTGATAAATCCCTCTTTTTTGCCAAAAAATCAGCAAGAAATAATTTAAGACCAGCACTATTATAACTTTTTGTGTTATTTTTATTACAAATAATCGGATTATTTTTATTAATAGGGAAATTTATGGATTTGCAGGAATTTATAAATCAATTTGGTTCGGCAGTCTGTATCATGTCTGTCGAAATGAAACCCGACGGAAGCTATGGCAAAATGTGTATCGAAAACGGAAACAAGGCCTACCTTTCGACTTTTGAACAGAACGGCAAATCCGATGTCAATCAGCCCAACAAGACCTTCAAGCCAGGACTTGATTACACGACTTATATTCACAAAGACTTGAACTTTGAACATTTTATTTATAGCAGCGCTGTCCTCAACAAACCCATGCACGCCTATGTTCATCCCGATCGATACAACATGTGGTTCAACATTTTTAGCGTTCCGGTAAATTTTGGAGACCCAAACAAGCGCTACTGTATCTACACTCAAGAAATGTCCACCAAGGTCAATATCGACCAAATGACAAACTTATCCGCAAAAACAACTTCGGACATTCTTAAAACATGCATCAAACTCCGCAGCACCAAGAATTTTCTCAAGACAATGGACGAAGTCATCGCTGACATTCGTACCATCTGCGGTGCAAATTTCTGCTGCATCATGCTCACCGATTTCAAAACAAATACCTGTTCATTGCTAAGCGAAAGCACCGCCCCTGAAATAGGCCACCATTCACTAAATGATTTTTTGAACATTTCTTTTATTGAAATTGTAAAATCATGGCCCGAGACCATTGCCGGAAGTTCTTGCCTTATTATCAGAAACGACATAGACATGGAAGAACTCAAAGCCCGCAATCCCCGTTGGCACGCCTCCATGCAAGAAGCCAAAATCAAGAGTCTCGTTTTATTCCCTCTGCAATACAATCACGAGACTATCGGCTTTATATGGGCGACAAATTTTGACACAAAAGACACTGACCGAATTAAGGAAACTCTCGAACTCACCACATTCTTTATCGCCTCGGAAGTGGCGAACTACCAGCTTCTGCAAAAGCTCGAAATGCTGAGTTCCACGGACCTCCTTACAGGTGTCAAGAACCGAAACGCCATGAACAACCGTGTATTAAGAATCGTGACCGGACGCGAACGCATGCCAAACTCCTATGGCGTCATATTTGCCGATTTAAACGGTCTCAAGACGGTCAACGATGATAAAGGCCACCGCGCCGGAGACAAATTGCTAAAGAAGGCTGCTGACACGTTAAAAACAACTTTCAGTGGAAGCGAAATCTACCGCGCCGGCGGCGACGAATTTGTCATCATATTTATGGGAACCCAAAAAGAAGACATCGAATCTAAAATCGAGCAACTCCATAAAATGGCAGAAGACCCGAACAACGTAAGCTTTGCACTAGGCTTCTACTACGAAGAAAAATGTGGAGACATCCGCGTTGCCATGCGAGAAGCCGACACACGCATGTACGCAGACAAGAAACATTTTTACGAAACACACCCCGAAAGCAGGACTCACTAGATGAAAGATTTACAGAATTTTATTGAACAATTTAACTCCATGGCCTGCATCCTTTCTGTCGAAAAAAGAAACGACGGAATCGCAGGAACTATTCGTATAGAATTAGCCAACAAGCGCTATATCGAATTTCTACAAAAGTTGAACGGGAATGGCAAATCAAGTTTTGAAACAAAATTTGAACCAGGTTCCAATTACGAGCGGTTCATGCCCAAAGCATTGAATTTCGAACGATGCTGCCATGAGTGCGCCATTGAGCAAAAACCGGTCCAAGCATTTCTCCAACCGGAACAATCCAACATTCAGATAAGCATGGTGTTACTCCCCTTGGGAATCGAAGATCCGGAAAAGGCGTATTGCACCTTGTCGCAGGAAATTTCAGAAGAAATCCAGCCCAGCGAAGAATCAAAACTTTCGGCAGAAACGTCCAAAAGCGTTTTAAAAACATGTATCAAACTCCGCGGCGCCACGAACTTGCAAAAGACCATGGACGAAGTCATCGAAGATATCCGCAAAATTTGCGGAGCAAGCTACTGCTGCGTCCTACTGACAAACTTTAACGAGCATAGCTGTTCCGTGTTTAGCGACTCGGTCAAGGTGAATTCGCACCACCGTTCCATCCGAGACTATTTGACAGAAGACTTCGTGGACTACGCCAAAAGCTGGCTCCACCTCCTTGCCCGCAGCAGTTGTTTGATAATCAAAAACAAGGAAGACCTCGAAACAATCAAGCAACAGTATCCAAACTGGCATACATCCCTCACCAACGCTAATGTCGAAAGCCTTGTGCTTTTGCCCCTAGAATACAACAATGCAATTCTAGGTTTTATCTGGGTTTCGAATTTCGATGTATCAAATACATTGAGCATCAAGGAAACGCTCG
The DNA here is from genome assembly GCA_947306025.1 of uncultured Fibrobacter sp. The sequence continues at coordinate 5,452 of CAMZFJ010000063.1, read as the reverse complement.
AATTGACAACATTCTTTGTAGCCTCCGAAATAGCAAACTACCAGCTTGTCGGAAGGCTTGAATTGCTCAGCAACATGGATTTGTTGACAGGTGTACAAAACCGCAATTCTATGAACAATAGAGTTTCCAAGTTCATAAACGGAACAGTGCAATACAAATCTCTTGCAGTCATATTTGCCGACCTAAACGGGTTAAAGCCCGTGAACGACGAATTTGGGCATGATGCTGGCGATGAATTACTAAAAAATGCAGCAGCAACGCTAAAATCGGCTTTCAACAAAAGCGAAATCTACCGCGCCGGCGGCGATGAATTCCTAATAATCATTCTTGATCAACCCAAGGAAGACATCGAAGCAAAAGTCAAAAAAATACGCAAAGATTCAGAAGATACAGATAAAGTAAGCTTCTCACTTGGCTTTTATTACAACGAAAAAGGTGGCGATATCCGTACAGCCATGCACGAAGCCGATATACGCATGTACGAAGATAAGAAACAATTCTACTTGCGACATCCCGAAAAAAGAAAGCGCCTTTAGCCACTAGACGCGCAAGCAACCAGGCCTGTAAATCGACCAATACGTTTCGAACGATTACGGCTACCCGAATAGAGGCAAGTTGTCAATTTTTGCAAAACGACGAGTCTCTGGATCCAGAGCAAAAAAGCGCACGCAATCGCCAAGCGCAAGCATCACGTAATTCGGCGTCAGCACCTGTAAATACTTGTTCAACTGCTGCTGCAACACCGGCCACGTGTATTCACCGGGAGCCTTGCATTCCACTAGGAGCCAAGGCTTTTCAAGGCTCGCTCCCGCCCTGAAATTATGCACCATGATATCTACACGATCCGCCGTTTTCGGTTCAACAGCCGATAGCGGAAACTCCACCGCAATCAGATGTTCAGGAACTTTCACCACATCCAGCAAAAATCGAACGGTCGCCTGTCGTACCTGCTCTTCAGGTGTCAAGGGAACTTCTTTTTTGCGAATCGGGTCATAAATCAAATTGTGAATCATAAGTTTTAAATACAGAAACCTTACCAGATGTGAGGAAAATCACCCTTTTGAAGTCAAATTTATGAAAAAAAGCGACATATAACACACCCAAATCTATCTTTTCATATTATTTTTATAAGAGCCTTTTATTGCCAAAGAAGGAGATATTATGGATCTACAGGAATTACAGGAATACGTTAATCAGTTCGACTCGATGACCTGTATCATGTCTGTTGAAAAAAATCCCGATGGAAGCTACGGGAAGATGCGCATAGAAGTCGGTAATAAGGCGTATATGGCATCGTACGAAAGAAACAGCGATAATCCTATCGATATGCCCTTCGGCAACAAGTTCGTTCCCGGTCAGGAATACACCGCTTATATTCCCAAAGACCTGAACTTTGAACATTTCATTTTCAATAGTGCCGTCAACAAGAAGCCGATGCATGCCTACATCCACCCCGACAGGTTCGATGTATGGTTTAACATATTTAGTCTACCCCTTGAATTTGACGATCCAAACAAGTGCTACTGCACCTACACGCAAGAAGTTTCGACCGAAGCCAGTGTAGATCAAATGGCAAACCTTTCGGCAAAAACCACATCTGATGTCTTGAAAACTTGCATCAAGCTTCGCAGCACCAAGAACTTTCTCCAGACCATGGACGAAGTCATCAACGATATCCGCATCATTTGCGGAGCTAGTTTCTGCTGCATCATGTTGACAGATTTTAAGGAAAACACTTGTTCTTTGCTGAGTGAAAGCTGCGATCCTAATGTTGTCCCGCGCTCACTCCTAGAATACTTGAACGACTCGTTTACAGAACTTGTGAAAACTTGGGTAGAAACAATTGGCGGAAGCAACTGCCTTATCATTAAAAATGATGATGACATGGATGCAGTCAAAGCACGCAATCCTCGTTGGTGCAAATCCATGCGAGAAGCAGGCATAGAGAGCCTCGTACTTTTCCCGCTCCAATACAACAATGAAGTCATTGGCTTTATCTGGTCTACGAACTTTGACATTAAAGATACCGATCACATCAAGGAAACCCTTGAACTGACAACGTTCTTTATCGCTTCTGAAATTGTAAACTACCAGTTGCTACAGAAACTGGAAATGCTGAGTTCTACAGATCTTTTGACTGGGGTCAAGAACCGCAACGCCATGAATAATCGAGTACTGAAGATTGTAAGCGGTCGGGAACGGATGCCAGACAAGTTCGGAATTGTCTTTGCGGACTTGAATGGCCTAAAAACCGTTAATGATGGCGATGGACATAACGCTGGTGATACGCTCCTGAAAAACGCAGCCACAGCATTGAAGGACTCGTTCCCTGATTGCGAAATTTACCGCGCCGGTGGTGACGAATTCGTAGTTATCGCGATGGACAAACCGAAAGAAGTCATTGAAGCACAAATCGAAGTTTTGCGTAAAAAGGCAGAGGACCCAGAAACGCCAGTCAGCTTTGCTGTCGGTTTCTACTACGACGAGAACCATGGAGATATACGGGCAGCAATGCGCGAGGCTGATGCTCGCATGTACGAAGATAAAAAACAATTCTATGCAAAATTCCCAGAAAATAGGAAGCGCTAATTATGGATTTGCAAAAGTTTGTTGATTCTTTTAACTCAATGACTTGCGTTGTTTCTGTAGAAAAGCGCAAAGATGGTAGACTTGGGCGTATTCTTTACGAAGCCGCCAACGCTGCATTCATCGAAGCAACGAATACAGCCATTCGCGATGGTTATGCCATATCGAACGAACCGTTCAAGCCCGGTTCGAGTTATGAAAAGTACATGAAGAAGGAATTGAACTTCGAGCACTTCTGCTACCAGTGTGCCATCAAGAAAGAACCTGTTCATGCATACATCCGTCCGGAGCACTTTGATTTTTGCATCAACTTAATCATGTTGCCACTGGATATAGACGACCCGAAAAAGGCTTATTGCACTTATTCGCAAAATATTTCGCCCGAAGTAGACTATGACGCCATGTCCAAGCTCTCGGTCGAAACAGCATCATCCGTTCTCAAGACATGTATTAAACTCCGTGGTACGCAGAACATGCAGAAAACCATGGACGAAATCCTTAACGACATCCGAGAACTCTGCGATGCCAACTACTGCTGCATTTTGCTAACCGACTTTAACGAACATACCTGTTCTGTATTTAGCGATTCCGTCAGGGAAGGTTCGAACCAGCATTCCATTCGTGGAATTTTGACCAATAATTTTGTCGATTACGCAAAGACTTGGGTCGATATTTTGGCCGGAAGCAACTGTTTGATGCTTGCAAGCGAAGACGACTTTGAAGCAATCAAAAAAAGAAATCCCAATTGGTATGCATCCCTGTCTAAAGCCAATGTTGACAGTCTAGTTTTATTACCACTTGAATTCAACAATACAATTGCAGGCTTTATCTGGGTTACAAATTTTGACACAACCAAAACATTGCAGATAAAGGAAACACTTGAAATTTCGACATTCTTTATCGCCTCCGAGTTAGGCAACTTCCAACTTTTGAGCAGGCTCGAAATGCTTAGCAACATGGATCTTCTGACAGGTATTCTGAACAGAAATTCCATGAACAATAGAGTGTCACAATTCTTGTACGGAATGATTTCGTACAAGTCGCTAGCAGTTGTCTTTGCCGACCTGAACGGTCTCAAGCCGGTCAACGACGTCCAAGGCCACGATGCCGGTGACGAGTTGCTCAAAAAAGCATCTACCATTTTAAAAGAAACGTTTACAGAAGGTACAGTTTACCGCGCCGGTGGTGACGAATTCTTGGTTATCATTACCGACCACCCCAGAGAACCTATCGAAGCCAAGGTCAATAAAATTCACGAAAAATCACAAGACCTTAATAACGTCAGTTTCTCACTGGGATTCTACTATAGTGATGAGAACGGAGACATCCGGACTGCAATGCACGAAGCAGACCTTCGAATGTACGAAGACAAAAAACAGTTCTATGCAAAGCATCCTGAACTAAAAAAACGATAATAAATAAAAAAATGAATTTACAAGAGTTTGTTGAGAGATTCCATACGATGACATGCATCGTATCGGTTGAGAAGTGTGGAAACGGAAAGACGGGAACCATCCGTCTTGAAGCTGGTAATGAACTTTATGTCCGTTCCATGGAAAAAGTCGATGACAATGGCAACGTCATCTTTAAAGAAAAATTCGTCCCCGGTAGCAATTATGAACGCTACATGAAAAAGGAATTGAGGTTCGAAAACTTCTGCTATGAGTGCGCCATCAAGAAAAAGCCCATTCATGCTTACATACGCCCAGAGTATTATGATTTCAGTATCAACCTGAACATGATGCCTCTCAACATCGACGATCCTAACAAAGCATACTGCACATTTTCCCAAGAGCTTTCGTTCGAAGAAGACCTCACTGAAATGTCGAACATTTCGGCAACGACGTCTACTACAGTATTGCAAACTTGCATAAAGCTCCGTGGAGCCAAGGATTTGCGCAAAGCCGCGAACGAAGTTGCCGAGAGCCTTCGCAAAAGCTGTGATGCAGGATATTGCTGCATTATGCTAACAGACTTCACCAATAACACGTGGTCTGTATATAGTGATTCCGTGAAGCCAAATTCAAACCAGCGTTCCATTCGCGAATTCAAAAACGAAAACTTTACGAATTACGCTAGATCATGGATTAAAGCTCTCAATGGCAGCTACTGCTTGATGATAAAGAACAGCGAAGATCTTGAAGTGGCTCGCAAGATGAACCCCCTGTGGTACCATTCACTCGTCAATGCAAAAGTCGAAAACCTTATACTTTTGCCGCTACAGTACGGAACAACCATCATTGGTTTTATGTGGGTGACAAACTTTGACGCCTCGAATATACTGTACATCCGAGAAACGCTCGAACTTTCAGCATTTTTTGTAGCTTCCGAAATATCCAATAATCAGCTTTTAAACAAACTCGAAATTCTCAGCAACCAGGACCTTTTGACAGGCCTCTTGAACCGCAATTCCATGAACAACAAAATTGCGCAGTTCATCAATGGAGAGCTTAAATACAAGTCTCTCTCCGTGATTTTTGCAGACCTGAACGGTCTCAAGCCAGTCAACGACAAACAGGGCCACGATGCCGGCGACGAGCTGTTAAAAAAAGCGGCTTTTATTTTGAAAGATACATTCACCGATTGCGAATGCTACCGCGCCGGTGGTGACGAATTCCTCATTATCGCTATCGACAAGCCAAAAGAAGAACTAGAAGCAAAAGTCAAAACGCTCCGCCAAAAATCACTGATTCCGGGTTACATCAGTTTTGCCATCGGTTTCTATTACAATGAAAAAGGAGGCAAAATTCGCAGAGCCTTGCACGAAGCAGACAACAACATGTACGAAGACAAGAAGAAATACTACGCCTTACATCCTGAATTGAAGAGGAGATAGAGTATTAGTTGGCAGAACTTAATCTTGACA
>CAMZFJ010000062.1 GCA_947306025.1 uncultured Fibrobacter sp. | reverse complement strand
GGAATAAACAGGCGAAAATGCAACATTTTCTAAATTGTAAAAACCATTTTTCCTAATATTTATTTAGTTTCAAGAGCAAAACATTCCTAGGAGCAAAACAATGAATTTCAAACTCATTTTCGCAGCGGCAGCTTTGCTTGCCACCCAGTCCTTTGCTATTGCAGGCATTGGCGGACATTACGCCCCCATCGCGGGTACAACACTCAAAAAAGCCGATAGAGAAAGCCTCAAAAACACCAATGGCAATCTCCAGTTCAGTCATGGTGATTTCTCTGGCTTGCAGGGTTTCGGTTTCAAGGCATGGATTGACATCCTTCCGTTCGTCGATGTCGAAGCCACTTTCAACATCCAGTTTGCCTCTTACAACGCAACACTCTGGGCAAGAAAGAATCCCGTAGAAACACTCACAAATCCGACTGCAGTTCTCGACGAAGCCGACTACAAGAGGATTCCGTTGGAAATTGAACTCGGCGGTACTCCGTTTGCGAAGGCAACTCCGAAGTACATTTCCATGAACGCAGACCTTTCCGTCACCAAGCCGTTCTCCATCCCGCTGTTCCCCATCCGTCCGTATGTCGGTGGCGGTCTTACCATTCACTGGAACACGTTCGTCTTGAACAAGGCTTTTGTGGAAAAGGTTGTCGCAGACGCATATGGAGAAGCAGCCATTGTTGAACATTTGACCGATTCCGACTTCGGCGAAAAACTTGCTAGAAAGGTTGTCGACTACGCCAAGGACGAAGGCCTCACCAAGAGCATCGGTATCCACTTGCTCGCCGGTGTCCGCTTCAAGCTCCCGATTATCCCGATCGCAGCCTATGCAAACGTCAAGTGCTATCTCGGCGGTGACTACGATAGCGATATCGACGCCGGTAATTTCGCATTCGAAATCGGTGGCGGTTTTGCCCTTTAATTTTGTAGATTAAAAAAAAGTTGGTTAGAAGAGAGTAGGTATCTAAGAATGACTCAAAATACAAGCAGCACGAACATCCTCATCATCGAAGATGAAATTGCCATTGCCGAAGGCCTCGTAGACCTCTGCGAGCTCAACGGTTACCGCGTCAAGCACGTTGTTGACGGCGAAAGCGGCCTTGCCGAAGCACTTTCCGGACAGTACGGACTCGTACTCCTGGACCTTATGCTTCCGGGCATGGACGGCTTTACCGTTTGCGACAAGATCCGCGAAAAGGACAAGAGCCTCCCGATTATCATCCTTTCTGCAAAGAATTCCGATGACGATATCATCAACGGGCTCAAGTTCGGCGCCGACGACTACATCCCGAAGCCGTTCTCCGTGCCGATGCTCCTTGCACGCATCGAGGCCGTACTCCGCCGTAGCCGCCAGACGATGGAAAACGAAGGCAAGCTTGTAGCCGGCAATCTCCGCGTGAACTTCCGTGAATACACGGGCGTACGCGGTACAGAAGAACTGGCATTCACCCGCAAGGAAATCGAAATTCTTGAATACCTCTGGAACAACCGCGACCATGCTATTCCGCGTTCCGAACTCCTCCGCAAGGTCTGGGGTTATGAAAACGCAGAATCCGTCGATACACGCACGGTTGACATCCACATTACCAAGCTCCGCAAGAAGATTGAAGACGATCCGGCTCATCCGAAGCTGCTCGTTACTTTCCGCGGTGAAGGTTACCAGATGCGTTCGGCACCAGAATGCGAGAAATCAGTATAAAAATCTCAACATACCTCTCTAGCAAGTACAAGGCTCTTCGGAGCCTTATCCTTGCATCAAAAGATCGTCTCATTTTTGTGGCGATTTTTGTCATTATTGCGATTCCCGTAATAATGCTTTTAAGCCATTCCTACGCACAGTTGCAAACGTCGTCGCTCTTTGGCTACAAGGAACATGCGTTTTCTGTGCTCCAGAATTTGAACAAGAACATCACGGCGGACCTCGCTATCGAAGACAGGCGCTCATACGCCGACTACCGATTCATCCGCTCCGTCCCGGTGTTCGGCGGCGAAGAAATCACGATGTCCGAACTTGCGGAATTTCCACAGAGAAGCCATTACGTCGGCCTCATTGGGCATTTCCAGATTGACCCGTCCGGCAACTTGAGTACGCCAGTACTCCCCGATGGAGTCCTTGAAAAAATCCCGATGGTCGATAGGGACAGACGCGTCGCGATTCGCAACAAAATAAGCAAGATTCTCAACACTTCGGGATTCTCTGCCATTTCATCGTCTACAGCCAACGTAACGTCTTCGAGCAGCGCAGAAAAAGGCATTGACTCGACGCAGAAAAACGATAGCAGACTCATCGACCAGATTTATAAGCAAGACCTCGACATCGCAAGCACGCGCAAGAAAAAGAAGACCAACAAGCCGCGCGTAGAACATATTACCGAAACCGGCGATTTTGCATTCGGTGTCGAATCTACAAAGATTGACACGACAGGTCTCCTTGTACGCTTAATCAACACTGAAGCGACGCATTCCATGGAAGCTGAAATTGACTTTTTCCAGGCTATCGTCGATTCGAACTACATCATTTTCCACCGCACCGTTAGACGCGGCCCCGATGTATTCATCCAGGGCTTTATCGTAGAAGCCCGCGCCTACTTCACGAACCTTGTTAAAAACGAAATCGAAAAATACAAGGGCGTCACAAAAGGCAACCAGCAAGATCCGCTCGTGCTCTCGTTCTTCCACAAGAACAAGGCGTTTGTCGCCTTTGGCGAACGCAACAACATCACGACGGAACTCCTCTCGGAATCGTTGCAGGCGCCACTCTCGGATATCACATTCAAGATGTACACCACGCAGCGCGCCCCCGGCGGTGAATTTGTCTTGTTCATCGGATTCTTGATGCTTGCTGTACTTGCCATCGGCTTGATCTCGATTTACCATGTGACGCAAAGCCGCGTGAAACTCGCAGCAAAGCGCCAGGACTTTGTCTCTGCCATTACGCACGAACTCAAGACGCCGCTCACCGCCATCAAGATGTACGCGGAACTGTTGCAGAACTCCTGGGTCGCAAGCGAAGAAAAGAAGCAGAAGTATTACGGACAAATCGCAAGCGAAGCGGACCGCCTTTCTAGACTCATCCAGAACGTGCTGAACCTCTCGAAGCTTGATGGAAACCGCTGGAACGTGCAGCTCCGCATGGCGAAACCCAAGGAAGTCTTGGACGACTTCATTTCGACTTACAGCAAAAACGTCGAAAAGCAAGGCTTTGAACTTACCGTTTCTTCGGATACCGATGCAGACAACATCAGCCTCATGATTGACCGCGATGCCATCATGCAGATTCTGATGAACCTCGTCGACAACTCGCTCAAGTTCTCCAAGAACGCCGATTACAAGATGATCAACGTGGAACTGAGAATCAAGGGCACCGACATGTACCTCGCCGTACGCGACTACGGTCCGGGTATTCCGCCGAACGAAATGAAAAAAGTCTTCCAGGAATTCTACAGAGTCGAAAACGAAATGACCAGGCAGACAAGCGGCACAGGCATCGGACTTTCGATGGTCAAAAAATTGTGCACATTATGTAATATGAACATAGAATTGGAAAACGCGAACCCCGGCTTGCGCACGAAAATCCATTTCCCGAGCTTGTCGATTTAATGGGAGTTACTAGTTACTAGTTACTAGTTAATAGTTAATAGTTACTAGTTAATAGTTAATAGATGTTAGAGATTTTCAGAACATTCTAGTAACTTTAATAACATCAACTCGCTTTTTTTCGTTTACTATATTTTTTAAGAAGTTCTGCCACACGGCGGAAACTATAAAATTCAAAGAGGCGCGGTATGACTCAGGACGATATCATTAAGAATCCATCGGATTATGATCTTTCCATTGAAACCGTTGGCAAGGGCACATTAAAGTCCCCGATGAACGGAGTTCCTTTCGTTTCAGAAAACGACAAAGTCAGCCTCACGACAGACGTGACGCTCATTGCAGACTACGCCGCAAAGGGCATCCAGATTCCGTCGCTTGAAGTTGCCGGACCTCGCGAAACTATTTTCCACGACCCGGCCTGGACCCGTGCAGGCATCGTGACCTGCGGTGGCCTCTGCCCCGGCCTTAACAACGTTATCAAGGGCCTTGTACAAGTGCTCTGGTTCGACTACGGCGTAAGGAACATCTTCGGTATCCCTTACGGTTACCGCGGCCTGAACCCGCAATACGGATACTCTCCGATTGTTCTGGACCCGGATGTAGTCGATTCTATCCAGGAAGACGGCGGTACGATTCTCGGTAGCTCCCGCGGTACGCAGGATCCGTCAGTCATGGTCGATACGCTCATGCGCCTCAACATCAACGTGCTGTTCTGCATCGGCGGTGACGGTACGCTCCGCGGTGCACACGCCATCGCCGAAGAAGTCAAGAAGCGTAAGCAGCCCATTTCCATCATCGGCATCCCGAAAACAATCGACAACGACTTGAACCTGATTGACAGAACGTTCGGCTTCGAAACTGCAGTTCTCAGCGCTACTGACGTAATTACAAGCGCCCACATCGAAGCAAACGGCGCCTACAATGGCCTTGGCCTCGTGAAGCTCATGGGTCGCGACTCCGGCTTTATCGCCGCATACGCATCACTTGCAACAACCGTCGTGAATTTCTGCCTTGTGCCGGAAGTCCCGTTTGAGCTCGAAGGCGAAGGCGGCCTCTTCAAGGCTCTCGAAAGCCGTTACGGCAGCGGCAAGACGCACGCCGTGATTGCCGTTGCCGAAGGCGCAGGTCAGGAACTGTTCAAGGATCAGGAAGAACGCCGCGACGCCAGCGGAAACATCTTGAAGAACGACATTGGTGAATTCCTCGCCCGCAAGATCAAGGAACACTTTGACAAGGTCGGCAAGGAAATCAACATCAAGTACTTTGACCCGAGCTATATGGTCCGTAGCATTCCCGCCAAGGGAACCGACGCCATTTTCTGCTTCCAGCTTGCAGAAAGTGCAGTCCACGCCGGCATGGCCGGAAAGACCGACATGGTCGTCGGTAGCATGAACGGCGCATTCGCCCACGTTCCTATAGAATACGCGGTCAACGAACGCAAGAAGATCAACCCGAACGGAACGCTCTGGCACGCAGTCCTCGGTGCAACGCGCCAACAGGACTATTTCTCCGGCAAGGGCAAACGCAGCAAGTAACTATTAAATTATTTTATATACTATGCTAAAAAAAGAAGAAAAAGTCATAATCCGCACCGCGCTGATGGAGTACCGCAATCTTTTGTTCAAAACATTCCATGGCACTGACGAGGAAAAAAATCGCATTGCCACGGTGAACAAATTGCTCCAGAACTGGAAAGTCTAAGCGTAATCATGAAGATTGCGCCCCACATTCTTCTCGTATTGTTGCTCGCGTTTAGCTTTGCGGGTGCAAACGATTACTTGCACATAGCAGACTCCTGCTATGCGGCTAGAGCGTTGCGCGCTAACGGTGACAAAGCCGATGCCAAGAATGCGAGAATCATGAAGGAGAATTACCGCAAGGCGATGGAAGATTCCACCGTTCTGGAAAAAGCGACTGAAGGCTACGTCAAGACGCTGTACTTTTGCTTCAGGTTCGTGCAGTTCGACGAAAAGAAACGCCAGCTCCATTTGGACACGCTGATGGACGCCAGCAAAAGCGCCTACGAGAAATTCCCGAAGAACAAGGAAATCGCACACGTTTACGCCTCGACGCTTTCGATGTGGGGTTCTGAACGAAACGTGTTCTCTTCGCTCAAGGAAGGCATTGCAGGCAAAGTCCGCGACGTCGCGACCGCAGCCGAAGACTGGCAGATTCTCGGTCGTGCACATTTCATGCTGCCATACGTGCCGCTGTTGCTTTCATGGCCCGATGAAAAGCTTGCAGACAAATACTTGACGATGGCACTCGAAAAGAACCGCAAGGACATTTACAACTATTATTTTCTTGCCGACTTGCGCTATGACCAAAGCCGCTACGATGACGCCGTGGAACTGATTGTGCAAGGCCTTGACGCAGGCGTTCGCCCCGGCTACATTCTTGAAGACAAGCGCGCGCGCTGGCACCTGAAAGAGCTGTGGAAGAAAATCGATTACAAGCACAGGGACAAGCTTTCGCCAAAGCATCTTGAAGATGGCGAAAACATTCGAAAAGCGATTGAAGCGCTGAGGAAAGCGAATCAGAAGAAGAAATAAGATGGGCTTGGCAGCCCTAAGCTCGCTTTTATGCGGGCGTCCTAGCTGAAAAATATTATTCTAGAATAGAATAATGAATGTTTTGCTTCTTTAGCAGAGCATTCTTTTTTAGGGTATATTTAACAAGATGGGAAAATCAAAATTCCTTGATGGTGAAAATTTTCTTTTTTAAGGAGGGGTTCTTTATGAAGAAGGTTTTTATAATAGCGGCTTTCTTTTCTGTTTTATTTTTCACAGGATGTGTTTCGTCATCCACTCACATTAATAAATTGAAAATTTCAACATCTGATGCGCCCGAAGTTCATGGAATGAATACAAATTGGGAAGCTCATTCCTCTATGGCGAGAATTAATGGAAAGATAAATGTTTCCAAACATAAGAATGTGAGTAATAGCTTAGAAGGAAATGAAGTGTACGAAATGGGTGGCGTAGATATTGCTGGCAAATTAGACTATTTGTATAAAGGAAATACGGTTTTAACCGGTTTTGGACTGGGTTATGATGATGGACTATACCATCATTTTACATTGGGATGGAATTTTCTTCATTTTGAATTTGGTGGCTTTTTAGGTTTCTTCCATCAGTACAGTGATATTCAATATAGCGGTGAAAAATGTAGCACAACGAAGAAACAGGATGTATCCCTTGATGGTAGTGTGTTATGGACAGAAGACGTCTGTACCTCTTACACTTCTTTTGGCAAACACAAGTCTGAATATATCACTAGTTTATTTGCGGGAGCATTTGCTGGAATCTTTATTGACAAATACTTCTTTAACTATAGCTTCAGCTCCTACTCTCGTAATATTGAAATAGAAGACAAAAGATATAGTCTTTCCTCAATTACTTCACATTATTTCACGCTAGGCTATAGACTCAACAAAAAATTCGAATTTGGTGCGGGTGTTTTTTTGACTAAAGTTGGTGATAAATACGTAAAATGGCAATTGGGTATGGCAGGCAGTATAAGTTATTACCTGTTGTAAATATAGCCCCGCAAAAAACTCTCGGACAATATTTCTGTTATACAAAAAAGACGGATTAACAATCCGTCTTTTTTAATGGCGATCCCGGCATGGTTCGACAAGCTCAGTGAACTTCGCTCATACCTCAAAGCGAAGCGTGCTCAAAGTGGCGAAGCCATGACCTCAATCCAATATTACTTCTGTGAGCCACAAGTGCCTCGTATTAACGAGGCATGGTGGCGAGAGTGAGGCGAAGACGGAGGTTCTATCTTACGATAGAGCCGAACGGTCTTATTTTTGTGCCTGAACTGCAGTCAAAGCAATCGTGTAGACAATGTCTTCGACGAGGGCGCCGCGGCTGAGGTCGTTCACCGGCTTGGCGAGGCCCTGGAGCATCGGGCCGATAGCAATCGTGCCGTGAGCAGAGCGCTGCACAGCCTTGTAGCCGATGTTACCGGCAGAGAGGTCCGGGAACACGAACACGGTAGCCTTGCCAGCGACCGGGCTGTTCGGGGCCTTGAGGGAACCAACACTCGGAACGGTTGCAGCATCGTACTGGAGCGGGCCATCGACGAGCATTTCGGGGCGGGCAGCCTTGGCCGCGGCAGTTGCAGCCACGACGAGGTCTGCATCCGGGCCCTTGCCCGAATTGATGGTGCTGTAAGAAAGCATGGCAACGCGACTCGGGAGACCGAAAGCCTTTGCGGTGTCATCGCACTGGAGAGCGATATCGGCAAGTTCTTCAGCGAGCGGGTTCAGGTTGATAGCGCAGTCACCGTAGATGTAAGTCTTGTCCTTCATGCACATGAAGAACACAGAGCTCACGGACTTCACGCCCGGAGCGGTACGGATGATCTGGAGGGCCGGACGCAACGTATCAGCCGTAGAGTGGATGGCGCCAGAAACGAGGCCGTCCACTTCACCGAACTTGAGCATCATCGTAGCAAGCATTACGTTGTCTTTAAGAGCAGCACGTGCAGATTCCGGAGTCATGCCTTTTGCCTTGCGGAGTTCCACGAGAGTCGGCACGTACTTTTCGGCAAGTTCTGCGCTCGGTTCGAT
>CAMZFJ010000061.1 GCA_947306025.1 uncultured Fibrobacter sp. | reverse complement strand
TTGCAATAATCTGAATCATTTTCACAATAGACATGGAACTTCGGGCAGAAAGGATAATTAACCACAAAAAAATTATTTTCTATTTTTCTAGTTTTCAATAAATAAAAAAAGGAAGAATAACCACCCCAACTTTCCTTTGCGGGATGCACGCATTTTCCATTTTCTATACGTCCATAAAGGCAATACGAGCAGCCATTTTCATCAGTCCATTCGTATTGTGTATTATTAGAAAAAGCACTAACCACAAAGAATAAAATTAAAGAAGCGAGAAACTTCATATTTTATCCTGGGTAATACACCGTCAGCACATCGGGGCCGATGACAGCAGATTCTTTAGCGACAAGACCGGCGGGCAATTCAGGGTATTCAAGCCCATATTTCACAGCGCCTTGTTCAATTAGCTGGTCCAGTTTTTCATCGACTACGGAATCGGTGGAGCGCCATAAATCAAGGCGGTTCCAAAGGGGCGGCGCATTTTCATCCGCATTTTGAGACAGCGCGCAATTCCGCGCATTATCCGAAGCATTTTGAGACTGCGCGCCCGCCACATCTTTAAAAAGTTCGCGAGCAAGGCCTGCGCCCGGTTCTACCATCAAGCGGTGCATTCCGCGCGCGGACAAATTCGCAATCATTTCACGCCAATTTTCGGCAAACGTCTCGTGATTTAAAACGAGAGTGTCAGGCAAATTCGGCTGACGCACGCAAGAATAGACAATCGGCTTGGATTCATTCGACGAGAACACCACCAAATGCGTGATTTCATCAGCAGTAAATTCATGATGCCCCGCCCAAATCACTTTAACGGGATCATTTCCATCCGCATAGCGCACATTGAGGCTCGGGTTATCAGCAAGGAGAGTCCCTGCGCCAACGAGAACAGCATCGCTCATCGCACGGAGTTCATGATTCCAGCAATTGGCGCCAGGCTTTGTAATCGCAAGCGGCAAATGCATTCCGTGCGCATCAGCACAGCCCATAAAGCCATCTTGCGAAACTGCTGATTTTACTTCGACAAAAGTGCGTTTGGTGCGCACAAAATAATCATACGCTTCAAAGAAGCGTTCCACTTCGTGGAAAACTTCGCGCCCTTCGCCTTCGCGCAAAGCGCGGTCTTCGGGCGACAAGCCTCGAAATTCAAAAACACGGCATTCCGTGGCCGATTCGCCATTCGGGCAATCTTCAACGCAAGCGCAAATGCAAGCGTCTACGCCTTCATGCACTTCGATTCCCGCTTCTTCAAGAATCGCGCGAGAATTCCCATGCACAACAGGGTTCGGGTCAGAATGTGCAAAATAGACTTTCTTGATTCCAGCTTCGATAATCGCCTTGGTGCAAGGCGGCGTTCTACCGTAATGGCAACACGGTTCCAAAGTCACAAAAATAGAGGCGCCGCGAGCAAGATCACCCGCATCGCGTAACGCCATCACCTCTGCATGAGCACTTCCGGGGCATTGCGTACGCCCCTTCCCCACTACAATTCCATCCTTCACAACAACGGCACCCACCGCCGGATTCGGGCGGCTCACGCCTACGGCCCCAAAAGCCTGTTGCAAGGCGAAATGCATGTAGTTTGTGATTTCGGAAGTCATAAGGGAAGGCGATTCAAGATTTAACTGGATCCTTCACGCTACACGTTCAGGATGACTTTAAGAGTGCGTTCAAATTACTTCTGCGGTAAAGCCATGATACCGCCGTCAATGTTGAACACGCGGGTATAGCCATTTTCGACGAGGAATCTCGAAGCGGCCATGCTACGCCTGCCACTGCGACAATAAATCAGCAAATCCTTGTCCTTCGGGAATTCGCTCAAGCGCTGCGCCATTTCCTGGAGCGGAATGTTAATCGCGGCAGGCGAAGCCTTGCCCTTTTCAACTTCAGCCGGAGTACGCACGTCAATAAGAAGCGCACCGGACTTGTTCATTTCCAAAGCCTTATTCCAATCAATCGTCGTAATAGTTGCTGTAGGCTGTTCAGCAACAGCAGCAGCCGGCTGCACAGATTCAACCTTATTTACAACAGTCTGCGGCTTCGGTTCTTCAGAAGAATTGCAGGCCGTAGCAAGCAACATTGCGCAGAAAGAAATTGCAAACAACTTATTCATTAACATAACTCCTTGATTTCTATTTCTAAAAAATAGCAACAATTATAATTTTATCTACAACACCAATTTAGATTTACGTGTTTCAAGCCACTATTTTATATGACCATCAATAAAATTAAAGGTTTCACGATAGGCGTTATCTCGCGCATCCTTACGGGAAAGGTACCAATCATGGAGGCCATTCGGGATTGCACGCGTAGTCACCTTTTCCCCAAGATACGGGGCCCATTCCTCAATGTGTTCCACGTTCAAGACACCATCGCAACGCGAATAATCGTCAGTCCATTCCTCACTATCGGCCGAACAACCGCTATACATAACAAGCACTGGAGACTTTATTTTTAAATTTGAATGAACGCGGTCCTGAGCATTCATAACAGCACGGAGCCAGCCCAAATATTGAGTCGGACGGACATAGCTTTTCAAAGTTTCATTGAATTCCCATTCCCCCCGTTCTCTCTTTAACAAAGAACTGGCATAATTCGGGTCACCCGCCGTATTCACAGAAAACTCGGGCAAGAACAGCGCTATTTCAGAAACCAACGGTAAGCCAATCTTGCGCATAAACCAATTGAAATTCATATCCAAGAACGGACTATTCAACACCAAAGCCGCAAATTTTTCTTCGCTACGATCGTTCACATAAAGCGACGAAATCAAACCGCCCTGAGAATGCCCGATGATAATATACGGAATGTGTTCCGCTTCTTCATAATCATCTACAGCAATTTTCTTGCTGAGTTCAACAGCCACGTCCAGTTCTGCATAGTACTCCTTGATATTCCGAAAATCGGCGCGAGGTTCATCCGACACGAACGAGCGCCCGCAATAATGCAAGTCGATTGCAAAAAAGGCAAATCCTGCAGAATCAGCTTTTTCAGCCAGTTCCTTCTGGAAAAAATAATCGTTATAGCCATGAACATACAAAACAATTCCACGAAGACTGAGGTTGTTTTGCGAATCCGCTCGCGGTGAACTCCCGAAGGGGTACTCGATAAGCGTCGAATGAAACACTTTTTCGCTATCCGGGCTGGTCTCTATCGGATAAACTCGAAACGGTTCACCCAACTCCGCGTCAGTTTGAACCTTCGACAAAGACATTTCAATGACATCGGGATGCACATCAATCACAGAAGTACAATCAAGTTGCACATCGCGTAAAGCTTCGGCATTAGCATAATACACATAAACCGCCGATGCGATAAAAAAGAGCAACAGCGGAATAATCATGAAAATTATTTTAATTTTTTTCATGCGTACATAATACAAAAATACATGAGACTCAAACGGCTACGAAAGCAGAGCCAACACGTCTTTTGCTATCTGAGCCGGATTCAAGCGATTCTTTTCACAGAGATCCGCAAAGCCCACCTTATCGTAAAATTCCTTCGAAAGCCCGCGCACAAGCACCTTAGCATTGGTCTCTCCCAAGGCGGCAGCCACTTTTTGACCAAAGCCTCCTTCGACAACGCCATTTTCAAGCGTCACAAATACATCGTGCGTTTTCGCAAGTTCGAGCAATAAATTTTTATCGGCACCACTTGCATAACGCGGGTTCACAAGCGTTGCATCAATGCCTTCACGGCGAAGTTCAAGCGCCACAGCCGCGGCACGCTGATAGAAATCGCCAAGGCCAATCAAAGCCACACGTTCGCCGCGATGCACCACCTTGAACTTGTTGAGGTTCGAGTAATCCTTTTCAAAAACGTCACTGCGATGATGCACGGCATTCGGAATGCGAAGCGCTACCGGATGTTCCGTCTGCTCAATCGCCCAGTCCGCCATCGTCTTAAATTCTTCGACGCAGGTCGGGCACAAATAAACTAAGTTTGGGATATTGCTCATCATCGGGATATCAAAAATGCAGAGATGAGTCGTATCGTTCATGCCATCTGCACCCGACATCGTCACGAGAATCGTAGCGGGATTATTGTTCGCGCACAAGTCCTGCGAAAGCTGGTCGTAAGTGCGCTGGATAAACGTTCCGTGCGTACTGTAAATGGGCTTAGCACCGCCCTTTGCAAGTCCAGACGCTAACGCCACTGCATGCTCTTCAGCAATGCCCACATCAATATACTGCTTGCCCGCCTCCTTACGACGAGCAGCATGGAATCCTATTCCCGCCGGAACAGCCGAATGAATCACGACAACCTTCGGGTCACTCTTGATTTTTGCCATCAGATAAAGGCCGAGAATTTCACCGTAATTTTCGCCACTGCCCCAGTTGATTTCGCCAGTTTCGATATTGAACGGAGCCGCCCAATGCCAGCCTTCGCGGTTCTGTTCGGCATAGGAATAGCCACGGCCTTTTTGCGTATGGATATGCACCACGACAGGATGAGTCGAATCCTTTACGGACTTGAAAACTTCAATAAGCGATGCAATATCGTTACCTTGTTCCAAGTACTTGTAATCAAAGCCGAGAGACTTGAAGTAATTATTTTCAGACTTGCCCGCAGTCGCGCGAAGTTCTGCCAAGGACTTGTAAAGACCACCGTGATTTTCGGCAATGGACATTTCGTTGTCGTTCACCACCACGATAAAATTCGTCGCGTATTCGCCCGCATTATCAAGCCCTTCGAACGCTTCGCCACCGCTCAAGGAGCCATCACCAATCACGGCAATCACGTTCCCCGATTCACGCAGCACATCGCGAGCAGTCGCAAGGCCAAGCGCAAGGCTTACCGACGTAGAGGTATGTCCCACCATAAAGAAGTCGTGCTCACTTTCGGTCGGTTCGCTGTAGCCGGTCACATCGCCATAATGGTCCGCATCCAAGAACGCCTGGGCACGGCCAGTAAGCATCTTGTGGCTGTAACTCTGGTGGCTCACATCATAGACAATCTTGTCCTTCGGGGATTCAAAAACGTAATGGAGAGCAATCGTCGCTTCTACAAATCCAAGGTTCGGCCCCACATGCCCGCCGCGTTGAGAAAGCTTTTTAATGAGCGCCGTACGCATTTCTGCAGCAAGCTGTTCAAGGGATTTGACATCCAACGCTTTCACGTCGGCAGGGGACTTGATTTTTTCTAGAAGCATGGGACCTCTTGACGCCGATAGCGGCATCACCTAACAGAATATTAATTTCAATTTAATATATACAAAAAAAAACTGAGAATTTCGCGATTTTTCAAAGATTGTGTTACGAAAGTAAACAGAGGTCGAGTGGGAAGTAGGAAGTAGACGGTAGGAAGTTAGAAGTAATTTATAGCTGTTCAACGGTCAGGCCTTTGCGACGCAGAATTTCAATGACATTTTTTTTGAATCCGGTCAGATGCGCAGCCCCGACAACTACAAAGACATTGCGATTTTCATCAAGGAACTTGGAAACAGAATCAGCCATCCGACCATTACGCGAATACAAAATCTTATCATACATGAAATCTTGCATCAAAGAATCCTCATGGCTAAACTCGCCCATCCTCATATTCGCTGCATACGTGAGCAACGAATCATTCCCTGTTTTCCATGCATTTTTGAATTTAGCAATAGAGGAATCCAATAAGGCAATATCTTTTATCATATTTTTCAAGGCAAAAACACCGATGGAATCAGGAATGTCCATACCCGTAAACAATTTCACTTGCAATTCAACAGTTTCAAGTGAAGTAATTTTCTTTTTCATTTCCCGAGCCTTTGTCAAGAAATACAAATCAATACCCAATTTCGCATCAAGTCCCGAACGCTGATTGGTTATAGAACTAAGAGTCATAGCCGCCGCCCAAGGTTTATAGCCACTAAAGAAATCCAACGGAATAGACCACGCCAGGCAAAGGCTATCGAGCGAATAAAGGGCATCTTCAGGGAGAAACATATCCAAAGTTTTGTCGCCATCAAGTTTTCCCAACAAAGAAGAAAGAAGAACGCTCTTCTGGTAAACGGAAGTATCGCTCACGTCAATTTCTACAGCCAGTTCATCGGAATGGTCAAACGCATTTACGATAACAGCATCAAGCGGATAAAACGTCTTATCGGCAAAGTGAATGCTCCCGAGAATATAAACGCTAGAATTCTGATCGGAGATTTTCCAAAGAAAATGCTGGCGAGGTTTATCTTTAAGCGAACATCCCGACAAGGACACCGAGACAAACGCGACAGCAAGCCACAAAAGCGTTTTTATTTTAAGTGGCATAAAACTAAAGCACGTATAACGCTAGATAAAGCGTAAACGCGATAAAGATAATGGCAATGGGCACAAGGAACCAAAAGCACAAGAAGCCGACTTTCAAATCGTAGAAGAACATCTTCCAGCGGCCACGCTTGGTCTTGCAAATTTCACTGCGGCATTCGGGGCAGATATTGCCAATCTTATTGCGAACGCGAATGGCAAGATTCCCCTGCAAAGGCGACATTCCGACCTTGTCGTTAAATTCCTTTTTGCAAATTGAACATGTACTTAGCATGATGCTAATATAACAATTTAGTTGGCATAACTTAGAGAGAATGCAATGTTCTAAGTTCTAAGTTCTAAGCTCTAAGTTCTAAATCCCTCTAAACAGCGTTGTGATGGTCAGGGTATCAGGTTCTTTGAAATTATTAGCATTAAGATATCTGTATTTCAATTTCCAAGTGATAAGCGTGTCTTTTTCCAAAGGCGATTCAAGATAATTTGTCAGGTAGAAAGGCTCTTTGGAATAACGCGTTGGGTAAGTATATGCTATTCCATAAGGGCGAAGCACATCCGTAATTGTAACAACGCAAATCGATGCAGAATCCTTAACCGTCTTACACACATCTTTTTTTCTTGTCGATGCCCAGTCCGGCAATCCTTCCACTGAAATAGAATATCCTGTGAACAACGTATCCATTCCAAAAATTTCTTTTTGCGTGTCTAGCGTATCTAACGCACTGCGGAACGCAGCTGTATCAAACGCAGGCGCATTGATGGCAGGAACATAATCCGTCCATGCCGTTGGACCATAATTCAAGAACGTTGTGTCACGTGCAATTGTTCGTAATGTCGTATGGAACGTATCGTGATAAACAGTATCAACCACACAGCGATACCCCGGTTGGGAACACAAAGGTTTATTCGTTATTGTTACAGGATCCGGCAAACGAGCTTTAACGATCTCGGCTTGACTATAACAAATGCTAGCTTGAGAGCAACTAAACGTCTTTTTAACGTCAGAAGAATCAAGAGTGCAATAAATAGGCACACTATCGCACGGACCTGAATCCCCGCTTTTTTCAGCCGTAAAATTGGTAAGCGTATCGTACTTATCTGTTTTACGGTCTAAATAGATAAAACTGGTGTATTTTTCGTTGCCTGTAATTACAGTATCGTCATAGACTGTATCTTTATAAAGATTCACGACACTATGGACAAAGATGGTATCGCAAAAAGAGCGCAACGAGTCCAACTGTTCTTGCGTTTTTTCATCCGACGATTCAATCGTACATTTGCCATCCGGAGTATAAGCAATGGGTTCTGAATTCGATTCCGGGCTAATTGTTGAATTATTGCACGACGAAAACATCGCCACAATCGGAAAAAGCAAAAGAGTTTGGAATAAATTTTTCATGTAAATAAATTTACAAACGGAACCGTTAAAAAGTTCCGGAAAAATGAGGAAAAAACGTAGAAATTTGCGGGAATTGTCGCCCCAAAAGTACAAAATGTATTATATAGGACTTAGTTGGATTATTCAACTCCACTTACGATTCGCTCAAGATGACTTATGCCAAAGGAGCCCCTGGCACGATGGCCGGGGTGACAATGTACATGCAAAACCAACTAAAGTAACAAGCAAAAAAAATTCAGATTGACTAGCCACATGAACAAAAAGTTCAAATTCGAACGATCAAAGCCCATACCCCAAAGTACCCGTAGGGTGCGACCCCATTGCCCAAAGAGACCCTTCGATGAAACTCAGGGTAAACTCCGAGCCGACCCCACAGCCCAACACTTACTTTTTCACGGCCACAAGCACTACAGAGCCGAGAATCAAGGCAATCCCCGCCATGATGCGCATGGTTAGCGTTTCGCCAAAGACCATTACGCCAATTGTCACGGCGGTCACAGGTTCCAAAGCACCAAGAATTGCCGTGGGCGTGGAGCCGATAATTTTCACGGCCTTCACCATGAAGATGAGCGAGAGCACCGTCGGCACAAGGCC
>CAMZFJ010000060.1 GCA_947306025.1 uncultured Fibrobacter sp. | reverse complement strand
ACTCTTTGGCTCGGTTATAAAAATGAGCAAACTCATTTTTGCAACGCTCGCCTTCCAAGTTGTCTTCGACGCGCTGCGCTTACTCAGGATGACATGCAAAGTGCTGCGCATCTAGGATGACAGCGCAAAGAGCCGCGAGCCCGGAATAACGGCGGCATTCATTCGTCATGTTGAGCCGTAGGGCGAGACATCCAGTAAAGTCTTGGAATTGCAACAAGGCTGCGCGGGTTCTGTCACTGGATCCTTCACTGCGTTCAGGATGACACGCAAAAACGCCGCGCGACCAAGATGACATGCAGACACTTACTTCACTCGAATTCTTGGAATTTCCTTCTGGATCAAGAGTTTTTCAATCGGAGCGAAATCCTCATGCGGTTTAATCGCTTCCTTGTAAAGCACATTGGCAAGCGTCGGGTTATGCGCGAGGAATGCAATCAAAATCGCATTGCGCAAGAAGAATTCATCCATCGCACCAATCTCATACTTTTCGTAGAAGCTAGCGACATAGAATGCGGCCAACTTGTAATCCTTAGCACGCGCTGCTTCCATGATGTTAAACTCATCCACGAACGATTCCGGGAACACACCCTTGTTCACGAGATTGCGCATTTTCACGTAAACTTTATTCGTATCGCGCGCTTCCATCGGGACGCCACGCATCCATTCCACATATTCTTCGCGGAACTTTTTCCACTCCGGCGAAGATTCATCGATCTTGAATTTCGGGCGCACAACATTATCCACCGCTGTCGCAGAATCAGCGACGGTCGCAGAAGCCTCACCAGAAGTCGCCGCAACAGAATCGGCAACCGTAGCAGAATCGCCATCATTCACAGTCAGCATCGCCGAAATGCCATCGAACACTTTCATGCGCTTTTTCACATCCTTGATATATGCGAGCAACGCGCGTTCACGATACTTATCCGTGCCCGCCTTGAGCATCGACTGTACTTTCATCGGCCTGCGAAGCGCATAATCCGCCGAGTCCAAATATTCCGGCCAGCAAATTTCGCAGCTGTCAAACACCTGCACAATGCGTGCGTTAGAATGCACAAAGCGAGCTTCTTCAGCCTTATTATCGACCATAGGGATAAACGTGCTGTTCGGTTCCACGCCATCCAACAGCGAAGTAATCATCTTCGACGTGAACAAGAAATTCTGTTCGCCAAAGAAATCCGGTTCACGATGGATGCGCTTGAATTCCTTAATGAGCGTTGAGTCTGTGCTAAAGCGACCAATGGCACGCTGCATCACCGGTTCGTCACTTGCCACGATGATAATGTCCGGTTCCTCAGGAGCCTTGTACAAGCTCACGTACGGGAACGTCACGTCGAGCGCCTTCAAAATGTTGAGGAACAGCAAATCGTTAAATTCGTAAGTCTGGATCCACTGTACCCAAAGTCCACCCGGCTTCATGTAGCGGCGCATCTTGGCATAGAATTCATGGCTGAACAAGCTGGCGACACCGCTCACCCATGGGTTCGAAGGCACGCTAATCATCAAGTCATACTTGCGGCGGTTCGTAAGGAAGAACGTCTGCGCATCGTCAATGAAAATATGGATGCGCGGGTCATCGTAACCGCGAGCGTTCCACGGATAAAATCCTCGAGCGAGGTTCATCATTTCTTCTTCGATTTCCACGCAGTCAAAGTCACGCACTAGCGGGTCCGCGAGCAAGTAATGAGCACCCATGCCGCTTCCAAAGCCGACCATCGCCGCATCGTAAGGCTTATCCTTCATCGCCATCGGCATAAACGCCGTTGCCGCCTGCGTGAGCTCGTCACCTTCAATCGGGCGCTCACGATTCTTGCTCATGCTCGCATCGGCCTTGCCGTTCGTCTTCACGTAATAATGCACATCGGATTCATGGAAACTGATTGTCGCCGTCTTGCCATCACGCACCACAATCTTTTCGTCCGGATGCAAATTCTTGAACGCGCGGAACGCACCCGACGTAATCATGTGCGGGTCAAAATTCACAAAGAACGAAGGCAAAATCATAATCGCAGTCATCACATAGAAAAGCACACTATAGCGGAACTTTTTGCGATAAATGACGAGCAAGATAAAGCCAATCATAAAGTCGAGTACCGCAGCGAGCACAAGCGAGCCCTTGAGCTGCAAAAGCGGCAACAGCAAAAGTCCACCGCCAGCCGAACCGAGAATCGAGCCGACCGTATTCCAGCCGTAAACCTTGCCAATCGGAGCTTCGCTCTTGAACGCACGCGTGAGAATCAACGTAATCAGCGGGAGCGTCATGCCCGCAAAGAAACTCGTCGGCACCATCCACAAAATCGAAAGCGCGTACTTGAAAATGCTCCAGCAAACGTAACCGTCATTCGTCGTATTGAAAATCTGGTTCGCGACATTCATGCCTTCCCAGAACGGCTTGTAGAAATAGAGCGTGCAAAGTGCAAAGAAGCCCATGAAAATCTGCGCGAGCGAAAGCACAACGAGTGAGTCCTTCTTCAACAGCTTTCCGCTCACCGCACTGCCAATTGCAAGCCCTAAAATGAACGCCGAAAGCATTTGGTCAAAGCTATGGCTCGAAGAACCCATCAACAGCGAGAGCAAACGGATCCAGACAATTTCATAGACAAACGAAGTAAGACCCGTAATTCCAGCAATCCAGAACCACATATTCTTCGGAGGCATCGGGAGTTTGTGTTCAGCCGCATAATCCTCGTTGAGCGGTTCCGCGCGATTTGCATTTTCGCGAGATTCCGCGACCTGCCCGCCAGCCTCTTCTTCAATTTCTTCTTCGTACGTTGCAGGCGCCGTATAGCCGATATAGCAGAACACCGCCGCCAGCAAGAAATTTATCGAAGCCGCCACACAAAGCGTCGCATGATTGCCGAGCACAGGAATCAACGTGTAGCTTGTGAACAAAATACCGATGGCACTACCAAGACTATTCGTAAAGTAAAGCATCGGGAGCGAAACTTCAGCACCGCTCTTGCGCATGAGACCTGCCGCAATAAACGGGAACGTCATGCCCACTGCAATCGCAATCGGTAGCGTCGAACCCGTCGCCAGCACCACCTTCAAAATTTCCGCACCGCGCGAACTCAACCCCGCCACAAAATTCGAATCGTAAAAATAATCCGTGAGCCAAATGTAGAGCGGATGGTAAATGATACCGCCAATACCGATGCCAAGTTCCACCGCCGCGTACCCAAGCAGCGGCCTCTTCACGCGTTCCACCAGTTTGCCCGCGACAAAACTGCCAATCGCAAGCCCGCCCATGTAAATGCAGAGCGTGAGCACCTGACCATAGCTCGAATGTCCGAGGAAAAGTTTAAGGTACCTGGCCCACGACCCCTCATAAATGAGACCCGCAAAACCAGAAAGAGCAAAAAGCGCGTAGATAACGATATTCATGAGTGCAAATCTATACTAATTAAGTAGTTATAACTTCGCTTGCACCTCATTTCCCTGTAATTTTTTGGAGATGTACAACTCAAAAGCCGTATTGCGCGATGAATACGGGAAGAAGCTGAATACGGATCCTTCGAATCAATCTATTATTTAATAAATAAAAAGGAATTCAAATCATGTCAAAAATGTTTATGGTCCGTTCGGGAGAAGGCAATTATCTCTTTGAACAAAATCGAGAAAAGAATATAATTACTATTGGATGGAATAAACTAGGTGATTTGACAAATGTCAAAAGTTTTGATGAAATCAAAAAAAAGATGTTGGGGTGCTACCCGGATAGTAAGCCTCAGACCGCGGCCATGAATGCAGGGCAAGTAAATCGTTTTGTGAATTTCGTTCATCCTTCAGACTATATTATTACTTATTGCTCGGAACAACGAATTTATCTAGTCGGTAAAGACAAGGGTGAGTATAAATACGATGAAAGTTTGACAGATTATTTCCATTCTAGAAAAGTTGAATGGATTGATTCTGTCAAACGAGATGATTTGACCATCAAGACTAAAAATGCCTTGGGGTCAATCGCTACTGTTTTTGAGATTTCCGAAGATGCTAAAAAAGAAATCCTATCTGTACTTGAACATAAAACCCCGTTGATTTCAAAGAAAAGTGAAAGTGTTCTTGAAACGGAAAATTCAACAGATGAATTAAAAGGTGATTTAGAAGAGAAATCGCACGAATTCATAAAAGACAAGGTCATGGATTTATCGTGGGATGAAATGCAGGAACTAATGGCAGCAATTCTCCGAGCAATGAATTTCAAGACCAAAGTCAGCAAAAAAGGTAGCGATCGGGGCAAAGACATTATCGCATCTCCAGATGGTTTGGGTTTAGAAAATCCACGAATATTTGTCGAAGTCAAGCATCGTGATGGAGCTATGGGCGCTCCTGAAATTCGAAGTTTCATAGGAGGTCTTCGCGAAGGTTGCAAAGGTCTCTATGTTTCAACAGGAGGGTTTACAAAGGAAGCTCGTTATGAAGCCGAGCGCTCTGTCATACCTTTGACCTTGATTGATTCAGACGACCTTGTTGATTTGATTGTGGAATATTACGACAATTTTGATCCTGAAGGACGCGGTTTAATTTCCCTTAAGAAAATTTACTGGCCGATGTAGGTGAAATATGAGTTCAGAAGGATGTATCGGCAAAATTGTATTGCCAGTTTTAAAAGGAAATCAATATGAAGAATATTCGCATTCAAAAAGTGATACTGGGATTCGAATATGTCATAACAAGAATCTTTTTTTCGTAACAGCAGAACATGTTGTGAATGATGCTTAAGGCGGATAAATCCGGATTGGCTGAAATGTATAATGCGGATGTTATTGTTAGAATCATGGATGATATAGTCAACAAAAAAGGATGATTTCTATGACGCCCCAGCAATTCTCCAAAATTTTCTGGAAGCAGTATCTTCTGCTTGAAAAGGACTTCCTTGAAACAGATAAGTTCGCAACGATTAGCAAGGCTAATAGCAATACTTGAATAAACTTTCTTGATTGTAAAATTTTCCAACACCCCTTGCCACATCTGGCGATATTAGGTACATTAATGCAGCACGTGGTTCTCCGTCAAATGGAGAACCGCGTTTTGCGTTTTAGAACGCTAACGCATTTGCCTCGGCAATGAAAATAAGCAAGCTTATTTTCGCTGCTCTCAGCTTAGTGCGTTTTTTTTATTCTGGATTTCTGGGATAAGGGGACGCCTCTAACATCAACCTGTCGCAAAAGCGACTAATGGAGGCTGTATGAAATCTATTACGTCAAATAAGATTTCCGAAAACGACCAAATAATCATTTACCAAACCAGTGACGGCAAAACTCAGATTGACGTCCACATGGAAAACGAGACTGTTTGGCTGAATGCGGAGCAAATGGCCCTGCTTTTTGAAAGAGATAGCAAGACAATCCGTAAGCACATCGACAATGCAATAAGGGAAGAACTGGTAGGCGATGTGGTTGTCGCAAAATTTGCGACAACCACTCAACACGGTGCAATTAAAGGCAAAACACAGACTAAGGAAGTCAATTATTACAACCTCGATGTCATAATCTCCGTCGGTTACCGCGTAAAAAGCAAACGTGGCGTACTATTTCGCCAGTGGGCTAACAAGGTCTTGAAGGACTACCTAGTTAAAGGCTTCGCCATCAACAACAAAGTAGCCTCTTTAAAGTATGACGAACTGTGTAAGTTAGTGAAATTGGTCGGACGGACAGCCAATACGCAAGAAAAACTGACCTCAGACGAGGCTACCTCCTTGGTTCAGGTTGTCTCTGACTATACATACGCCCTTGACACTCTTGATGATTACGATTACCAAAAATTGGGAATCCGCAAGGTGACGAAACAAGCTCGTTTCATGGCTACCTATGAAAACGCAATGGAAGCCATTCGGAGCCTCAAGAAAAAATTTGGTGGCAGCACCTTATTTGGACACGAAAAGGACCAATCTTTCAAAAGTAGCATCGGACAAATTTATCAGACCTTTGATGGAATCGATTTATATCCTTCTGTTGAAGAAAAAGCAGCAACACTTCTTTACTTGGTAATCAAGAACCATTCTTTTAGCGATGGCAACAAGCGCATTGCTGCGACTCTGTTTCTGTGGTTTATGGAGAACAACAGAATTCTTTATAACAAGGACGGTTCCAAACGCATTGCGGACAATACCCTCGTTGCAATAACATTGATGATAGCCGAAAGCCGCCCCGAAGAAAAAGACATGATGGTCAAAGTCGTGGTGAACCTAATTAACAAGGACAACGGATAAAAAATCCGTTTACTGATCCAATTTTATTCCTACCATTTCACTAGTAATATGTAATTTGGGGTATTATGGGTTCATTGCTAGTGACAACAATCCCAGCATTTTCTATTTTTATGCATAAAAACAAATATACGCATAAATTCGAATTTTAAACACGGAATTTAAAATGACTCTTCGCGAAGCGTTCGAATCAAAGATGATGCTGCTCGATGGCGGCATGGGCTCTGTTATCCAGACTTACGGGATCAAGGGCGCCAACAACGACATGCTCTCCATCGAAAAGCCCGAGATCATTCTCGACATCCAGCGTCGTTACGTGGATGCAGGCGTGGATTGCCTCACCACGAACACGTTCTCGAGCCAACGCGTGAGCCAGCACGAATACCATCAGGAACACCGCATTGCCGAGATGAACCGCGCATCCGTGAAGATCGCAAAGCAGGCCGCCGAAGAAGGCTTCAAGAAGTATGGCCGCAAGGTCTACATTTTGGGCGACGTCGGTCCGACGAGTAAAATGCTCTCGATGAGCGACGACGTGAACGACCCTGCGAGCCGCGCGATTACTTTTGATGAACTTGAAGATGCGTATTTAGAACAAATCACAGTCTTGATGGAAGAAGGCGTCGATGCCATTCTCATCGAAACGATTTTTGACACGTTAAACGCCAAGGCCGCCCTCAGCGCGTACAGCAAAGCGAACGAAGCGCGAATCGCCGCCGCCAAAGCTGCGGGCACTCCCGAAAGCGAAATCAAGCCGATCGAAGTGATGCTTTCGATGACCGTAAGCGACGCCTCCGGCCGTACGCTTTCAGGCCAGACCGTCGAAGCTTTTGCCGTAAGCGTGATGCACATGCACCCGCTTTCCATCGGCCTCAACTGCGGTCTCGGTGCAGACGGCATGGTGCCTTACCTCCGCCGCATGGGCGTAGTTGCCCCATGCTACCTTAGCTGCCACCCGAATGCAGGCCTTCCGAACCAGTTCGGCGGTTACGACGACACGCCCGAAGACATGGTCCGCCTGATGCGAGTTTATCTGGACGACAAGCTCGTGAACATGATTGGCGGTTGCTGCGGTACGACACCGGAACATATCGCCGCCATGCGCAAGATGCTCGACGAACTCCCGGCTGACTACAAGCGCCGCGAACCTGCGCCCAAGTATGTCACTTGTCCGCGTCTCCGCCTCGCCGGTCTGGAACCGTTGTTCAAAGACCAAGTGCGTCCGAGCAACGGCGCCGACAGCTGCAACGCCGAGGACTTCGCCAAGGTCGGCGAACGCTGCAACGTGGCAGGTTCCAAGAAGTTCCTCCGCCTCATCAACGAAAAGAATTACGACGAAGCCCTCGACATTGCCCGCAAGCAAGTCGAAGACGGCGCCGACGTCATCGACGTCAACATGGACGATGGCCTCCTCGACGCCACCGCCGAAATGCGCACATTCTTGAACTTGATTGCATCCGACCCTGCTGTAAGCCGCGTGCCCATCATGGTTGACAGTTCCCGCTTCGAAGTCATCGAAGAAGGCCTCAAGTGCATCCAGGGCAAGAGCATCGTGAACTCCATCTCGCTCAAGATGGGCGAAGAAGCGTTCATCGAGCACGCCCTCGTCGTCAAGCGCTTAGGTGCTGCCGTCATCGTGATGCTCTTCGACGAAGAAGGTCAGGCCACGAACTACGAACGTCGCGTACAAATTGCGTCCCGTGCTTACGACATCATGGTGAAGCAACTTCACTTTGATCCATCCGATATCATTTACGACCCGAACGTTTTGACGGTCGCTACAGGCATGGCAGAGCACAACGCCTACGCCATCGACTTTATCCGTGCTGTCCGCTGGATTATGGACAACCTCCCCGGAGTCCGCATCTCGGGCGGTCTTTCGAACCTTTCATTCGCTTTCCGCGGCAACAACTATCTCCGCGAAGCGATGCACACAACGTTCTTGCATTACGCCATCCCGAACGGCATGGGCATGGCCATCATGAACCCGAGCGCCATTATCGAATACAAGACGATTCCGCTGGAACTCCGCATGGCCATTACCGAAGTCA
>CAMZFJ010000059.1 GCA_947306025.1 uncultured Fibrobacter sp. | reverse complement strand
ACAGAGATTCATATTCCTTGTTCAGAATAAGAACCTTTTGGCCCATCGATGTTCTGCCCAAGCAAGCTGATTTCATTTCTTTCCAGGTATTTCGCTTTATCCTGTGCCGATCGATTTTATCCAGTTCATTCATATCAGATACAGAAGTGTCAGCATAAAACACTTCCATCGTTTGGACAAAATAAACGACATTATGTACGCTACTAGAATCCTCTTTCATGCCGGATATAGCCTCTTCAAGCGGAACATCCATAATTGCCGCAAACCGGATACTATCTTGTTTATCTCGAATGGCTCGCATCGAGTCCGGATTTTCTTTCCATGCTTTCATGAAAGCAATAATGTCAACCGGCTTATTCTTCTTCTGAGCACTATCATTCTTCTGAAGAGAATCTCGTTTTGCCCTATCACGAACATAACTATACTTACGCTTAGCATCAAATTCCATTACAACTTTATAGATTTCGCGTAATTCTGCCGCCAAAGAATCGTCCGGCGCTACCGTCCCGCAAAGAGAATCCGAAGACAATTCCCATCTCGCAAAAAAGTGGTCCCTGTAATCGTTCATGGAATCGCGCAGCAGCGTATCATTCGTCGCCTGGAACAGCTCGTAGAATTTATACGCACGCGTAAGGACCGTGTCCAATGGCAGTCCTTTTAACGCCTCAAAGCGTTTTGCTTTTCGCACTTCATCTTCATTGGACTGCGAGCACCCGCAAAGGAACATCGCCATCAAGCTCATCACAAGAAGAAACTTCTTCATAAAAGCCCCCAAATAAAGTTTATTCAATGGATAATTTAATTTATTTTCACCCAGAAACAGCAAAACAAGCCCCAAGCATCAACAAAAGCCGCCCGCACATCACAGACGGCTAAAGTTTTAGCAGCAAAAAACTACGCCACAGTTTTCAGCAGTTCCTTGCCGATGCGGCGGAGTTCCTCGTCAATGAGTTTTTTCCTTGCCGAAGAAGGTTTCTTCGTTCCGTTTACGTATGCGGCGAACAGGGGCTGAGGGATTCCCAATCGGCGGGCAAACGCCGAGGCGTTTAGTTCGGGAAACAGCCAAAATATGCGGCCAATGGGATTTGTCTTTTTCGGCGAAAAGAACTCCGAAAGTTCCAGGCCCTCGTCCAGATCGTCAAACCACACGCCATCGCAATCTACGCGGCAGTTCTCCAACTGCTTTCGCGTAGCCTTCCTCAGCGGTTCGTAATCGCGGATGAGTTCACGCCCGATTCGGCCGTCTTTCAGTTCGACACAAACAGCGTCTTTCTCGACCCAAAGTCTTTTTACATCTTTTTCCGAAATCTCGTTCATCCGTTCGTTCCAAGCCGTTTCTTTCTGCACGGGCAGTTAAATTATTAGAGGCAAAGCCGCTCTACTTCCCGAAATCAAAGAATGCCGCAGGATCCGTTCCAAAAACTTCGCCAAGTTTTACAGCCATCTTACGGGAAACCGCCCTGCGTCCGTTTTCCATAGCACACAGGTTTTGCACCTGGATTCCAAGCTTCTCCGCCAAGGTCACCTGCGACCAATTGCGCAAATCCCTATTTGCAACAATCATCTCGCCCGGGGTTGTTTCCAAAGATTTGAACCACTCCGACTCCTCAAAAGGAACGGCAACGTCTTCATCGCTGACGATCACATTCTCCGGTTTATAAGAGTCCTTCAAGAACCTGACAAGTGGAGCGGGGATATGCTTCGCCCTGATTTCAATACGGGGCCTTTTCACGACTGCCAGCATAATACACCTCGATATCTATAGAGCCATCTCTACAAGTCCAGCACGCCACCCAGTTAAGAGCCTGGTGACAATGCTACCTGCCACCTCCAAGCTTGGAGTAATGCCAAAACAATGGTTGAATCGGCCCGGAAATCTTCTTTGCATTTTGCGATGTTGTTATTCATACAGCCTCTGTTTTGTGGTCGCATTTGCGGCCGGTTTATTGTTAGAGGCGTTCCCTTCAATCCAAATTTCAGGATAAAAAAGAACGCACCTCGCCTTTCCTTAGACGAGATGCGTTCAGCAGTAATGTGCCTATATTCTAAAAAGTTGGCAAGGGACAGAAGAAAAAATTACAATCCGTATTCGCCCTGCTAGGGGACTACTATGTAGTCCCTCGCTGCTCGGCTCAGCAATGCAGAAAAGCCCGCATTTCTGCGCTACACTCGCCTCACTGCTAGTCCTTCACGCAACGAACGGAGTATGCACCAATCTTAGAGTTTTCGGACCATTCTACAGACACACTATCGTAACGCAAGCGTACGCCATACGCGCCGTATTCACTAGACTCAGTAGCGCTCCAGAAACCAGCAAAACCTTGTCCGCTTTCAAACATGTGAAAGTGGTCACCTTCCCTGTAGCCAGAGGGCCATGCGGAGAAACCGAAAGAGTCTGTTCCATTGCCGTTATCGGACCAACCTATATGCGACTTGAGAGCCGCACCCGCATACTCGAAACCACCTGCAACCCGAAACAGAGTTCCCCATTCAGTAGTATCAGGCAAATGCCAGCCTGGCGGACAAATTCCATAAACTGTATCGGGAAGGGCACAAGTCTTGTCAAGGCCACAATCAACGGACTTATCCATATGAAGTTTTACAGAATCAATTGCCGCCGCCCAAGTGTAAAAACGCCCTGTCACATCGCAAGATTCTGGCACATTTTCGAAGCACCAAGACCAAAGATATCTCTTAGCACCAGAGACTATAATCGCTCCTGGATCAAAGTTTAAATTTTCAGCCATCCAAATTTGGTCGCCAATTTTCACCGTCTTGTAAACTTTGCTATCACGGGGATCTATTATAGTATCATACTCTATTTCAGGATTCAAAAAATCTTTTTTCGGTACACACCAATAATACCTCCACAGAGTATCCAAAGCCTCATCAACCGATTTAGGACATTTACTAAAATCAAGATGTCGCAAACTTCTACTAGACATTTCTAACATTTCATCAGACGACATGTTCTTTACACAACGAATATAAGCTGCATTATCCTTAGAGAACTCGTCCATCCAATCATACATGAAACCATTGTGCAAACCTACATTCCGCACATAAATTCTATTAAACTCAGAGATGCTCCAGAAAAAAGTAACGAAACCATCACCATAGAATTGGCAAATGGAATACTTGGCGCCGTAGCCGGCGGGCAAAGCAGAAAAGCCAAAAGCGTCCGCTCTATTGTCATCTTCGAACCAAACAGCCCGCGACATGAGACTCTTACCCTTATAATCAAAAACATTCACAACCATAAACAATTGATTCCATTCATCCTCACTAGGCAGGTGCCAACCACTCGGGCAAATGCCTCGAACAGGCTGGGTCGGCGAATACATCGATTCATATCCACAACCGGTTGTAACAGAATCCATCGCAGCAGCCCAAGTGTAAAGGCGGCCTGCCAAGTCGCAGTTCTTAGGTTCATTATTATAGCACCAAGACCAATCGTATTTAGCATCGCCAGAACCACCCTGTCCTGGATCAAAATTCAAATTTTCGGCCATCCAGGTCTGTTTTTCAATATTCACAATCCTGTAAACTTTACCATCGCGAGAGTCTACTATAGTATCATACTCTATTTCAGGATTCAAATAAACCTCTTTCGGCTCATCCCAACTCCAGTCAATCCGAGAACTCGACGAAGCTCTAACGGAATTACCACCATCCCCGCCGCACGCAGCAAGGAACAACATCAAACAAGAAATTGCAATACGTATGCCTCGATTTCGCAATTTTTTCGCTATTTCCAATTTTGCATTATGCTTTGCAGCGACTTCGTCAAAAAATCTCATACAGATAATCATAAGATCCCCCAAACTAAAGTTACTTATTTCCACCTCGTTTTGCAATATTTTGAATATCAGGTTCAACACAACGATAACCCAATTCACCAGGAATTAATGGGATTGCTAGTTTAGGATTTTCTTAATTAAAGATAACAAGCATACAAAAATTCAAATCAATTACAAAAGATGCGTCCGAGAAAGCACTCGTCCCAACGGCATTAAAACATGTTGCCCCAAAAAGGAAGCGACACAGCCGGACACTTCAAAAATCAAATACAAAAAGATAAACATCAAAATGCCAAAAAGTAATTGTTCCATTTTTACCACCTTTTTGATTCAATTATACATTTTAAGAATGTCAAAATTTGTCAAATCAAAGCAAATGGAAAATTATTCAGTAGAAAGATTTAATAACCGGTGCAAGCCTTCGCCGTTTTCCCTTCCCATTTTTACTATTCTTTCACCATGCTCCAGTTTTTCGAAGTAACCAAAGATTCCCCGTGGTTTCCGCAGGTCAAGGCGCTGTACGAATCGGCGTTTCCGGCCAACGAGCGCATTCCGATAAAGCAGCTGATGGATAACAAAATCCAGCGGGAATTTTTCGCGTTCGTTGACGACATCAACGGCTCCCCCACGTTTTGCGGTTTTTCGAATTCCATCACGCGGGGCACAATCACGAACATCGTCTATTTTGCGGTAGAGCCAGAACTCCGCAGTCGCGGTTACGGTTCGCAAATTCTAAAGACAATTCACAAAGCTCATCCCGACACGCGTTTGGTATTTTATATCGAAGTTGAAGAAGATTCTAAAGATCCAAAAGAACTAGAACTGCGAAATCGCCGTCGCGATTTTTATTTACACAACGGCTTTGACGCAGCCCCGGTCGATTACCACTGGCAAGGCGAGCATTACCGATTGCTCACCGCCGGCGGAACCGTCACCGAACAGGAATTTCGCGATTTCTGGAAAGAAGTCCTCAAGGATATTCCCGGCGCAAAATACCCGTAACGCAATAACGTTATTGCATTTTGATCCGATACCCGTCTTCGGGGCGAATCCATCTGTCTACAAACGATTTTTCTTGGCTCTCGGGCGACTCCACCAACTTGATGTTCGAACCAAGATTTAAACGGATAATTTTTTTTGCGCGCTCACTTGCCAAGCGTTTCAGCTCGGCATAGTTTTCTTTTTCATATTTCTTTTGTTCGGAAATAAAGAACTGTTTAAAATCTTCAAACTGGATGTTATTGAACCAGCCGTTCTTTTCCCACAAGACTTGAATACTTTCAAAGTCAATGCTATGGCTCAAAATTTTCGGTTCCGGAAGATGGATAAAAATAGTCCTTGTTATGGAGTCCACCTCGATTTTAACGTTTTTCAAATCGTAACCTAGCTTGACATCGCCCTGGTATATTAAAGCGAATTCCTTGATAGACTTGTTGATCCGCCAATCGGGCATATAGACCAAGAGTTTTTTCGCTTCTTGGTAATTGGCAACTTTCCGGTAGTGGTGATGGAGCGTTGCAAGTTCAGAGATTTCGTTAATTTGATCCGATACAAATTCACTTGTAATTTGCGTTTTACGGGAATCCGAGAACAGCAACATTTTCACGACAGCTTTGGTCGCGAAAAACAAGGCGCCCACGAGCGCGAGGGCGAGAACTATTATTACAATCCTCTTCTTCGTCAATCTACTTGCAGCCTGTTTCCACGACCAAATATCCATAATCCGACTTTCTCCTTTTTCGCTTCTATAAATATCGCAAAAATTTTCTAATCAATCAAGTCGTTTTGGAATCTGGACAGGTGTTCGAACGGTAAAATTTGCCTTCCTCTGAAAAGTCCGCAGCCATCGTTGATCAGCTGGTTATTAATAGCCTTGAACATATTGACGTCAAGTTTCGAAAGTTCGAGCTCTTGCAATTTGGTCAAGCGTTCGTAAGCTTCGTCAAAATAGACGCATTCACCGCTTGGAATTTGGTCGTGCTTGGAGCGCCGCGTCTCTTGCGTTTTTTCATAACCAAAATGGTTAGCCTCTCCGATTTCGGCAAAGTCATCCATGTCTTTTGTACGGAGTTGCAGTTCCGTATAGCAACGGGCCAAGTTATCATAAAATGTTATATGCAACGATTGATAACCGGAGCTTCGCGGAGTTGCAACCGAATCATGGTAATACGGCCGAACAGAATCTTTAAGCAAGTCACAAAATCCGCCATCGGAATGTCTAGAAATTTCAGGCGTGAAGCCGCGTTCTTCAAGAAATTCAGGCATCACGTTTGCAATTTCATATAGATAGTTCCGTTCAACCTCGCTCCGTTCTTCGCCTTTTTTGATGTGGCAGACCGGCATCGAAATCACGATGCGGTAGGCAATAAGGTCGCGGAAATTCAGCGTACTTTTGATTTCGGCTTCCGACGGAAATACTCCATTTTTCTTGTAGTAGTTGTAAACAAATTCAAGGATATAGCCATTGAATTTTTCTTCGGCGCGAATCAAAGACTTTATTCGCCCTTTAAACGTAAATGCCAAGAAAGGATATTCTCTTGTCATAAACTTGTAGAACTCTTTGATTCTCTGAGACTGCGAGGTCAAGAAGTCGTTATGCTCCAGCAATTCAATAATCTGTATCAGAAAATTTGAATGTGCAAGATCAATGCTGTTATGCGATTCTTTCGCGCTGTTTCTAAGGTCATTCGAATATTGATGCAAAATTTTCAGCACCGTATTCCCGGAAAACAGGTAGTCATTCAAAGAGATCATTTCTCCTCCTAAAGCCTAACTTTTTTGAGGCTTACAGGAAGTAATATAACAAAAAGCATTTGCACATCTTATTAAAACAAAATAAATTTCTAAAAAACTAAATTTTATAAAAACATTCACCCGAACAATTTACACAAACTGTAAAGGGAATTTTCAGGATACAAAAATATGGAAAACAGAGAACTCAAAATCCATGGCATTTACAAGCATTTCAAGAATCGCTACTACATTGTCGAGGGAATCGCAAAGCATTCCGAAACCGAAGAAGATTACGTTATCTACCGAGCCCTTTACGGCGACAACACGGTTTGGCTCCGCGAAAAATCCATGTTCTTAAGCGAAGTGGACCATGAAAAATATCCAGAAGTCCAACAAAAATATCGTTTTGAGCTCGTGGAACTCAAATAAATTTTTTCATTACACTTAAATTCAACAAATTAATTATATTGTCCCGCATGAACAAGAAAACACTCATAAATTCACTTTTAGTTATCATTAGTATCCTCATGATTTCATTTTTCGTGAAGGATTGGCTTGTATTTTACAACTGCGGCGCTGTCGAGCAATGCCTCGTTGAGAGCAGCAATTACCAAAACATCGCCAAATTCGCAGTC
The DNA here is from genome assembly GCA_947306025.1 of uncultured Fibrobacter sp. Next base: position 1,219 of record CAMZFJ010000059.1, on the reverse strand, counting down.
ACCACCATCATGGCAATTATCGTATTTTTCATTGGCGACAATTGTCTTTGCAAGCGGGACCGTACTATTTTGCAGGCGGGTTTTGCAATGGCATTTTGCGCAGACTTCTGCTTAAAAATCATGCACAATTACGCTCATGTTCTAGAACACCGCAGCGACTACACGCTGCTCGGCATTTACTTTTTCATGGTCGTGCAAGCGCTGTTCATTTATCGCCACACACGCACAAGCGACACTGATAACAGTTTGCCATGGATTCTTTGCATTCCGTTCTCGATCATGTTCATTTTAAACGCACTTCACCTATTCCGCGTTTTTGACGGGTTTACCATTCCAGTTATCGGCACATACGCCGCATTCTTGATTTGCTCGCTTATAGTCGCTTGCCAAGCGCCAAAGAAAGGCTATTTTCCGGCTAAAAATGCAATGAACATTCGACGCGGCATGATTCTATTTTTCTGCTGCGATGCCTGTGTCGGCATTTCACTTGCCACCGGCGAAGACCATAGCGTTCAAGAAATCGTTGCGACAGTCGCGAACAACTTTGTATGGTATTTCTACACGCCAGCCTTGATTTTGCTCGGGCTTAGCGGATACAAGAGAAAAGACGGGTGACAAACCTATTTGATAAGACGGCCTTTAAAATCATAGGCGCGAGGTTCAGGCTTCGCGCCATTATTATTGCGCGAGCTTCCGTTTTCGTCACCAAATTGCACATACAGCATGCCGTTCTTGCGATAAATCCTTGCACCATAAGTCGAGGCTGAAGCTCGCACACCCGCATGAATCGCCACCGACGAATCCTTCGTCGGGATTTTATCATCGAGCTTGAGCAAGCGCCACATCTGGTTCCATTCCCAATCGTCCGCCCAGCTCTGCACTACGCGTTCACCGTCAGTCGTTGCGCGGAGGTACATGTTGCTATTCTGCATTTTCATGCGAACCACATTGCCTTCGTAGCCGGACTGTTTTTCCATGATGACTTTTTGATGAGCACCGCCATTCCATTTGTAAACGCCAACAGTCACGCCAGCGTCTGTGGATTCGTTCGGAATGTCCAGCACCACATCGCCAAAGTTGATGCGGTAAGTCGTCGAAGAAAGCGGCGTCATCGTTGCAATCGCGTTATCGCCTTTGCAGTCGCCAAGCGCCAGTTTATTTTCGGCAGTCTTGACCATGCAAGTTCCAAAGTTCATCGAGAAAATGCGCACGGTATCAG
>CAMZFJ010000058.1 GCA_947306025.1 uncultured Fibrobacter sp. | reverse complement strand
CCCATGTGGCAAGAATGGCAAGCCTACTCGGATACATTGCGCAATGACTTCGGCAAGCGCCGCGAAGAAAAGGCAAAAGAATTCGAATCCATGGCTCTCCAGATCCAGAACATGAATCGCGTGCAAGCCTCGTACAGCATGGTTGCAGAAACCGCCGACAGCTTGATTGCACAACTCGCTCCGGGCGATTCGCTTGCCAACTGGGCTGCGGGCCAAAAGAAAATCGCTTACACGAACACGTTAAAGAAGGCAACAAAGGAATTTAACGAAATCAAGGTTCTTGCCGACGAAAAGGCGCAATTCGCCGAAGCCCGCAAGCAGACCGAGACATTCCGCATCCGCTACCGCGATTTCGAAGACACCCTCCATGTGCAAGACTTCCTGAAGCATGTCGACGAGCTTGAAAAATCGCTTGATTCTGAAACCGCAAAGATGTGGGAAAAGAACGACCCCGAAAAGGCTCTCGCTCAAGCCGACACGCTTATCGCCAACGAAAAATTCGAAAAAGCAAAAGACTTGCTGAACAAGCTCAAAGCAAGTAAATACCGCAAAGAAGCGAATGAAAAGTACATCGCCCTTGCTGACGCTTACTGCAACAAGCAGCGCAAAACGACATCGCAAATTTTCGCCAAGTCGTTAAAGCAAACGGACGAAGCAAAGAAAAAGAAATTGCTGAACGATGCCATCGCGCCTTTGGACAAATGCCTCGCGGAATTCCCAGAAACAACGCAGCGCGAAAAAGTCGAAAGCAACAGAAAGTTTATCGAAAAGGAACTCGCCAAGTGACAGACTGGTGGAATTACGCCCAGTACCCAGCGTTCTTCATTTTGGGCGCCATCGTAAGCCTCATCAATAGCATTGCCGGAGGCGGCTCCACGCTCAGCCTGCCTATCATGATTTTCCTCGGGCTCCCGGCAACGGTTGCTAACGGCACAAACCGCATCGGGCTTATCATCGGGAATTTCAGCAGCGCTTTTAACCTTGCGCGCCACGGCTATTTGAACAAGAAAATTTTCTTGCAGCTCTTGTTGCCGACATTTTTCGGCGCGCTCGTTGGCGCCTGCTTCCTGGTGCGCATTGGAGATAAACTTTTCCAGGCGATTCTCGCAGTTGTCATTTGCCTTGTGGTAGTCATGAGCAACTTGCGCAAGGACATTCTCGGAAAGCCACCAGCAACGCCACCTGAAAAGCTAACACTCAAAGGCGCCCTCGGATTTTTCGGAATCGCTATTTATGGTTGCATAGTGCAAGTGGGCGTTGGGTTCGTACAAATATTTGGACTCACGCGATACACCGGACTTGACCCAATCCACGTGAACGCTATAAAGAATGCGCTCACAAACGTGTTCCTGATTGTAAGCACAATCGCTCTTGGCGTTGCAGGGAAAATCAACTGGCCTATCGCGATTGTTATGGCGGTTGGGGCTTGGTTCGGCGGTTACCTCGGCAGCTTTACGCAGCGCAAGAAAGGCAACAAGTTCATCCAGCGATTTATCAGCGTTTGCAGCATCGGTATGGCTATTGCACTTGTCGTTGACCTGATGATGAAATAGATTTTGTGCGGCGCATTTTTGCATTGCGCGATTTTGCAGAACGTTTTTTCTTTGGTTTTAAAGGTGCGCCGAGACCGGCGCGCAATCCCGATTCCAGTTCAGAATCGCCTGCGGCAAGCAGTTCTTTTTGCGGGCGTTTCAGCTTTTTGATGCGAGCTTCTAGGCGGAGCGCTTCTTCGCGGGTTTCAAGTTCGAACGAGCGCAACACGCCTTCTGGCGGAAAGGCCTTAGTGAACTTCGCCCCTCGCCCACTGCAATGCTCACTATAGCGGGCCTCGACATCCACGGCGTAACCTGTGTAAATGCGATTGCCCTTGCAACGGAGCATGTAGACGTAGTGAGCTTTGGTCATTGGTCACTGGTCATTGGTCGTTAGTCGCCTTCGGCGGAGTTACTAGAATTTAGTTACTAGCTAATAGTTACTAGAGACGAAAGAAATATAGTTACAAGGCGACGAAGTCGCGACAATTCACCTAACCCCTACAGCCTAAAACCTAATACCTATTCCTTCTTCGACACGATACTCATATAAATCGTACCGAGGATTGCTGCGCTAAAGCTTCCAAGGAGAATACCAAGCTTTGCGGAATCCTTGTTCGCACCGTCTTCAAAGGCAAGGCCAGCCACAAAGAGAGCCATGGTAAACCCGATACCGGCAAGCATGCCGCCACCCCAAAGGACCTTCCAGGAGTAGCTCGGCTTCTTAGATACACCAATCTTTACAGACAGGAGGCTGAAGAGGAAAATGCCTATCGGCTTACCGAAAATGAGGGCTAGTGCTACGGCGCCAAGCACCGGGACATCCAGACCGCCGAGCTTGATTTCGACACCGGCATTTGCAAGCGCAAAAATCGGCATGATTGCAAAGTTTACCCAAGGCACAAGCATCTTGTACAGGCGTTCCTGCAACGAAACGCTTTCGCTTGCCCCGCGCTTGAGCATCGTAAATACTTCATACTGTTCATTGCGATCCTTCGTCTCGCCCGAAAGCACATTACCCACGCCACTTGCAAACTGGGCCACCACGCCTTTCGCCACCACGGCCTTAGCGGGCACGGAGAGGCCAAGGAGCACGCCCGCAATCGTTGGGTGCACACCGGACTTGACAAAGAACGCCCACACGGCAATACCCGTGAAATGGAGCAGCAGCATGTTGCGCACGCCAATGCGGAAAAACACATTAAACAAAGCGAGGAGCACAAAGGCCATTCCAAGAGCGCTAAAGTTGATGCCGTCGCCGCTCGGGTAGCCAATCGCAATCACGAGAATGGCACCAATATCGTCCGCAATCGCCAAGGTCAAAATCATCACGCGGAGCGCATGCGGCACCTTCTTGCCCAAGATTGCCATGCAGCCCACCACGAACGCGATATCCGTTGCCGTGGGGATTCCCCAGCCATGCGACGTTCCCGGAGGGCAAAGCGCCAAATAAATCAAGGCCGGGAAAAGCATACCGCCAGCCGCCGCAATAATCGGGAGGCTCGCCGCCTTCGGGTCATGGAGTTCGCCATAGGTCATTTCGCCCTTGACTTCAAGACCGATGTTGAAGAAAAATATCGTCATCAACGCGTCGTTGATGAACCAGTGCAAGTCACCAGTACCCACCCAGCTGCCAATCGTTACCACGAACGGCAAATGCCAAAAGTGCTCATACGATTCTGGAGAGAGGTTCGCCCAGATGAGAGCCGCAAGCGTCATAATGATAAGCACTATGCCGCCCGTCGTCTCCACCTTCATCAGGCGTTCAATCGGGGTGATAATCTTACGGACCGGGGTTTCCGGGAACATTTCTTCAATTTTATCGCTGCTAGTTACACGTGCTGACATATGTTTTTCAATATAGATAACTTTTAAAACTTTTTTGGAGCTTTACAGCCTTTGTAACAGATAAATAGGAATAATACTACAAATCCGCTACAAGAACATCGCCAAGACATCTTTTAGCTTTTCGATGCTCACCGGTTTTGCGATATGCTCGTTCATGCCCACTTCGAATGAAGCCTGGCGGTCTTCATCAAAGGCGTTTGCCGTCATAGCGATAATCGGAATTTCGGCAACATCCTTGTTGTCAAGTGCGCGGATGCGTTTTGTAGCCTCGTAACCATCCATCGCAGGCATACGAACGTCCATCAAAACCACATCAAACGGTCTCGAAGTCGCCTTCGAAAGCATTTTCACGGCAATATCGCCATCTTCGACGGCAGTCACGATAAAACCGTTATCCTGGAGAATTTCCATCGTGATTTCGCGGTTGAGGATGTTATCCTCGACCAAGAGGATCTTCTTGCCGGCAAAGCCCGATTTTTCGGTTTTTTCCACTCCATCTTCGCGCTTTTTCGACTGCACCAGCTTGAATTCGAACGTCATGACGACTTCGGTACCCACATGCAAGCGGCTCGCGATTTCGATTTGACCGCCCATCATCTCGACAGAGTTCTTCGTAATCGCAAGTCCAAGCCCCATGCCTCGGGTTTCTCTCGATGCAGAGAGCTCTCTCGTAAACGGCTCATAAACCTTCTTGAGGAAATCCTCGCTCATGCCGATGCCGTTATCCTTGATGCGGAATTCATAAGCGGCATAGCTCGACTTCGAAAGCGGAGTTTCCTTGACGCTCATCGAAATGGAGCCTCCTTCCCTCGTAAACTTGATCGAGTTCGAAAGGACCTTCAGCAAAACCTGACGCAAGCGGTTCTTATCGCAAACAACCTCATCATCGTTGATATCGACACAGTCGAGTTCAAACTTCAAATCCTTCACTTGCAAATCATTGCGGATATCGCGTTCCACTTCATGAACAACCTCGAACAAATGCGTCGGCGTTTCGTTGAGGTCGAACTTGCCCGATTCAATTCGGCTCATGTCAAGAATGTCATTGATAATCGCAAGCAATCTATCCGAGCTTTGGTCAATCTTGACAAGGCAATCCTTAACGCGGTCCTGGTCCTTCAAGTGAGTCGAGGCAATTGACGTAAGACCGATAACGGCATTGAGCGGCGTACGGATTTCATGGCTTATGCTATTGAGGAATTCCTTTTTAGCACTGTTCGCAGCCTGCGCCGCCGAGAGCGCCTGTTTCAATGCTTCGGCCTGCGTTTCGAGCTGTTCCTTTTGTTCAAGCTGCAAGCGGGTCGCTTCATCGACGCTGATAAAGCCAGCCACAATCTGCCCTTGAGCATCGGGAGCCTTACCCGCCATCACAAACTTCAGCTGCCAATATTCAACAGCGCCATTGATAATCATACGATAGTTGACATAATAGGCGCTCTTAACAGAAAGCTTTTCGCGTACCACATCGCGAGTCGTCATCTCCATGAACATCTTGCGGTCATCCGGATGGACAAGCGTATTCGCAATCAACGTCAAGCGGTCTTCAAAATTCCCGACCTTTTTCCAGTTCGGGTTATCGGCCCAATTATTCTTCTTCACATAATAAAGATGGTCTTCGCGAGTGGACGGGTTAATAAAGCTCACCAGCGAGAAATCTTCCGAAAGGCCCTTAATCACAGAAAGCCTTTCGCGTTCGGCTTCGAGAGCCACCTTTTCGTCGTTCACATCTTCGACACCAATAAGCACATAGCCTTCGCCCTTGCCATCGGCAAAGCCAATCAACGTGTGGCGCAACCAGACCCAGTTGCCGTTGATAAACCAGCGCATGTCCACAACCTTTCTCGATTCGTACTGGTTCATCATTTCAAGGAAGGATTCCTTGTTGAACACACTATGGCAAAGTTCCAAATCGTCCTTATGGATTTTCGTAAGTTCATCATTGTTCATGATGTCGTACAGAGAAACATTGCAATCAAAACGGCTAAGAATTTCCTTGTACAAATCGTTCATGGAACTCGGGTAAACCACATACGATCCCGACTCGGGATTCACATAATAAATATGGATAAAGTTCTTGGACAAAAGGCCCAGAAGTTTCATCTGCATGTAACGGACCTTCCCCACATCATCCTGTTTAAACTGATCCAATTCACTTGCAAAACGACGGATCGCCACTCGACGGAGCAACACAAAATAAGCCACAAAGAATACAACGACAACAATACCTAAGCAAAGCAAGATAAAGCGAACCTTGTGGATTGCGGCAAAAGCCACCTTTTCTGGAGACGAAACCGCAATACTCCAATGATTTACCGGCAACGGCTTATAATAGAAACAGTTCGATTCTTCCCAATAGTTTTCAACGCAAGCTTTACCCGTAGCACCAGCAAGCAAACTATCCACCAACACAGAGAACATGCCTTTTTCGTTATCCAGCTCGTTCATGTAATCACGAATACTCTTCAACGAATCATGTTTGGAATCGGCAATAAGGCGACCATCATCGCGATTGACGACATAGACATACATTTTGAGGTCGTTCTGTTTATCATTACGCAAGTATTGATGAATTACACCCAAACTAAAATTCCAGTAAGCAACGGCAACAACCTTGTCGTGACTTTTGATGGGGACAAAATGGTATAGCAGTTTTTCTTCGAGTTTATCGCTTTCAAGTTGTACAACCACGTGCGCATTAGGGAGCGCCTCTTTATCAAAAGATATCCCCATCGTCGATGCTTGCGTCAAGGCGCCATCCGATAAAATCACCGTATCGCCGGGCAAGAGTATATTGATTTTTTTGTCGCGCAAGAACGGCTGCAATTCATTCAACTTCGGGAGCAAACTATCGACCGAATAATCGTTGCGGTCACTCAAGGCATCGGCTACAAACTGTAGCGTTCCGCCATAGTGCAGATTGCTGATTATAAAATCATTCGATGCCGTTTCGGCATATTCACGAAGTCTGTTATAGCAACCGTCCTCAACAATTTTCAGAATTTTCTGGCAAACAAACATGAACACCAAAGCATTCAAAGCCACAAGAATCACGGCAAAAATAACATGATCCCGGTGCATCATTTTTTCACTGTGGACGCCATCAATAATCTTCATTTTTTAATCATCACTTTTTAATAAATTTAGACAAAATATATTTCATTTTATCGACGTTTATCGGTTTGGAAATATGTTCGTCCATACCGGCATCTAATGCGGACTTGCGGTCTTCTTCAAACGCATTCGCAGTCATGGCAATAATCGGAATACGCGACTGGTAACGCGCCGGAAGCATACGTATCGCCCGCGTTGCAGCAAAGCCATCCATGATAGGCATCTGCACATCCATAAGGATAAGGTCGTACTGCTTCGGCACTGATTTTTTTATCAAATCAACAGCTTCTTTTCCATTTCCAGCCGTGAACACCACGAAACCGCAATCGGCAAGAATATCGCAGGCAATCTGGCGGTTCATTTCGTTATCTTCGACAAGCAAAATCTTCTTGCCAGCAAAATTAGATGCACCCACCGTCAACTTGGACCCGGCATTATTCCTGTTGTGCAACCTGAAGTCAATATTCAGAATAACTTCCGTGCCCTTGTTCTCTTCACTAAAGATTTCAATACCGCCGCCCATCATCTCCACAATGTTCTTGGTGATAGACATGCCAAGGCCAGTCCCCTGGATACCGCTCACCGTCGAAGAATTCGCGCGCGTAAACGGTTCATAAATCATCTTCAGGAATTCCTCGCTCATGCCCATACCGTTATCACGGATGCGGAATTCGAACAACGCAAAGCCGGGCTTTTGCGATTCCTTTTCTTCTACTTGCATCATGACGGAACCACCCGCATGCGTGTACTTGATGGCATTCGAAAGCACATTGAGCAATACCTGATTCAAGCGGAGCTTGTCACACACGATTCCTGAATTGCGGATATCCGTCTTCACTTCAAATGAAAGATTCTTCGCATCGACATCCGCTTGCACAATATCCTTGAGCGTGTCGATAATATCGACGAGACTTTCGGTATTTTCCGATAGAGACATCTTGCCCGATTCAATTCGGCTCATGTCTAGCACATCATTGATTAGCGAAAGCAAATGGTTCGAACTTTGTCCAAGCTTTTTCAAATAACCAAGCACAACTTCCTTTTCGTCGATATGCGCCATGGCAAGCCCGGTAAAACCGACAATCGCATTCATCGGCGTACGGATATCATGACTCATGTTCGAAAGGAATGCCGTCTTTGCTCGGTCAGACGACTGCGCCATCGAAAGCGCCTTTTGCAGCATGACCTGTTGCTTTTCTAGCAAGTCATTCTGTTCAGCGACCTTTGCGTCCAGTTCAAGCTTCTCGACCTGATCATCGCTCAAGAGCATAAACGAAAGCACAAACGAAACGACTTCGTTATCTTCGTTACGCTCGATGGTCGTAAACCTGGCGCGCAACCATTCGCCGCTCTCAATCTTGAATTCCAGTTCGCGCTGGTCGGCTTCTTTCAAGAATTTCTGCACGTAGAACAAGTTCGAAAGCTTTAGCCAATCCTGTTTAAAATCATCCGCAACAAGGCCACTGATTTTCTTGACTTCACCAGAGTAAGTGCTGTACGGCGGACGCTTTTCCACCCACGACACATTCGAAGCCTTGATGGTACGGAAAGAATTATCCTCGACATTTACAAAGTAAATGGAAACATAATCATCGTAAAGGATGTCATTCACAAAATCCTTGAGAATCAAATCGTCCTTTTCGGCAAAGCCAAGCGCCACGGCCTTCGGGCTATCAAACTCGTTACCCACCTTCACAAATTTCATTTCGCAATAGTGCGGGCGCCCATCGACATTGCCACGGTACGTCGTAATAAACGTCTTTCTCAAGGAGAGTTCTCTCTTGATATTGTCTATCGCACCGGCATCGAGCATCATTTGGCGGTCGCGTTCCCAAACCACGCCATTCACGTATTCTTCAAACGCCTTAGAATACAACACGCCCGAACGGAAACGGCTACC
>CAMZFJ010000057.1 GCA_947306025.1 uncultured Fibrobacter sp. | reverse complement strand
CCGATAGAATCCGGAGAGAGGAGCACGGCGTGGCCGCCGAGCTGGTTCATGCCCACCTGGAAAGTCGTGATAGTTCGCAGAGACGGCTTCTCGAAGAACATGGCGATGTTCTGGCCGTGAAGACGGTCAGAGACCTTACCAGCGTGAACTTCTGCCTTGAGACGCGAGGCAATCTCGATTGTTTCGAGGACTTTTTCTTCGCTCCAGTCGGTCAAGCGGAGGAAGTGTTTGTTGCGATCTATCATTTGTTTTCCTTTGGGCGAAACCCATTTTACCAATTGATTAAAAAATCATCAGTTTCTTATAGAATTTCGTGATTTCCGAGCGCTTTTCTAGGCTTTACAAAATGAAAAACGAAAAAAACGGAGCTTTTACACTCCGTCTTACAGGAAATCACAAGAAAATGCTAACGGATATTAGCGAAGTTTCTTTTTGTGACGGTCACGACGACGGCGTTTCTTACGCTTGTGAGTCGCAATCTTCCTGCGCTTTCTTTTCTTTCCGCAAGGCATATTGTATCTCCGTTAAAGGTTAAACATAAAAATACGCCACCAAATAGAGAAAAAAAAATCTTGTTTGTCAAGGGGTGGAGGGGCGATTTTTAGACGAAAGAACGCCCGTTTTGCGGGCTACTGAGGTGTGGGTGTGGGCACGGAGCTGAAGCTCCTTTGGGCTGTGGGGTATGAGCGAAAGCCACGACCTCAAAGCACTGAAGGTGCGACCTCATACCTCAAACCTCATTCACCATTTCCATCGCCTTCCTAATCAGCGCGGCGGCGCCTCCGTATGCTTGTGCGCGCGGGCTTTCGTTGCTGAGCATGGCGCGGAACTTGCGGGCTCCCGGGAGGCCGGCGAAAAGTCCGTAGAGGTGCTTGACGAGAATCGTCGCTGGGCAGCCTTCGGCGGTCTGCTTTTCCACATAGGGAAGGTACGCTTCGAGGAGTGCTTTGCGCGTGGCGGGAATCGCGTTTCCGGCAATGATGTCGGCGGGGTCTTCGCTTGTGGGGCGGATGTCGTTAAAGATGCGAGCGTCGGCATCGTGCAAAAACCATGGATTCTCGTAGGCTTCGCGACCGACCATGACGCCATCGAGATCCTGGAGTTGCTCTTCGACTTGGTCGAGAGTCTTGATGCCGCCGTTGATGCTCAAGTTGAGCTCTGGCATTTCGGCCTTGAGGCGGTGGACGAACTCGTAATGGAGCGGCGGCACTTCGCGATTCTCTTTAGGCGAGAGGCCTTTGAGCCAAGCCTTGCGGGCGTGCACAATGAAAATCTTGCAACCGGCATTGCGCACGGTCTGTATAAAATCTGTGAAAAATTCCCAACTGTCCAAATCGTCAACGCCGATGCGGCATTTAATCGAGACGGGAATCGAGACGGCGTCTTGCATGGCCTTAAAGCAATCGGCGACAACTTGCTTTTCTTTCATGAGGCATGCACCAAAATTTCCGTTTTGCACACGGTCCGACGGGCAACCGCAATTCAAGTTGACTTCGCTAAAGCCAGCGGCTTCGACGAGCTTTGATGCAGCGGCTAGATCGGCTGGATTGCTTCCACCGAGCTGCAATACGGCCGGGTGTTCAAACGGCTCGTGACCGAGGAACAAGTCCTTGTTTTCGCAGTGTAAAAGCCCCGTCGAGACAACCATTTCGCTGTAGAGCAAAATGTGCTTGGATAGCAAACGCAAGAAATAACGTTCGTGGCGATCCGTGCAATCGAGCATCGGAGCGATGGAAAGTCTACGATTAAAGTCGATATTCATGCATGTAAAAATAGAATTTTACGTGCTTAACGCAAAACAAGTCGACAGATGAACCGTCGACTTGTTTATAACTATTGTTCAATCATGTGTTGACTTGTTTGATTAGGCGGTTTTTGCGGCCATATCGCATGTCATATAATTGAGATCTTGCAGCAGGTTCGGATCTTGGCCTCCAGACAAAGCAACTGCTTTCTGCATAATCTGTAGGCCTTCGTTTTTATTCCCGAGGCGGTAGGTGGCTAGGGCACGTCCACCCATGGCGTAGGTATCGGTGTTGTTGATTTCCAGAGCCTTGTTGTTTGCATCGAGACTTTCTTTATAGTTGCCACTCATGAATTCACTGTAGCCCAAAGCCCTGTAGACATTGGCGTTTTTGGGGTCTAGTTCCTGCGCTCTCTTCAGAGCAAAGGATGCTTCTTGATGGTCGCCGTGTTGTATCAGCGATTCTGCAAGCTTGAGCACAGAAATGGCATTGTCGCACGTGGCATATTTGGCCTGTTTTTCTTTAAGAGCGAGATTGTATGCGCAATATTCGTTCTCTTCATAGATACTGCCCTTCATCGTGAGACGGGTGTTCGGGCATCCACCGAGGCACTTGGAGGCGTAGGTGCAGTTCTTGCATGCGCCCGAAAGTTTATCCTTTGTCAACTTGCGTCTCCAAAAAAATGCGTTTTCATCTTCCCAAATTTCACGCAACTTTCTTTGACGGATGTTGCCTTCGATGAATTCTTTTGCGCGGATTGAGGTGCAACCGAGTATGTCTCCGTTATGCAGGATGCCGAAACCGCGGACACCAGCGTTGCAACCGTCCCATAAGGAATAAGAATTGGATCTATATGAAATGCGCCTTGTTTCAAGATCCTTTTTCGAGTAGTAGCCGATACAGTCTGCAGGGTAGATTCTAATTCTTCCTTCTCTTGCAGTGTTGTAGCAAAAGTCGATAATGTCCCTGATTTGTTTCGGTTCCAACAACCAATCTGGACGCTTTTTCAAATTTCCCATGGGCAGGCCAATCTGAACTTGCCATGTTTTGACGCCCATGCCGATAAGCTCTTCCTTCAGAGCCGGGAGAATGTCTAAGTTCTGTTTCGTAATCGTTGTGACTGCGCCAGTTTCAATCCCCTGCTCAGTCATCGCTTTGAATGCTTGCCGAGCATGTTCAAAAGCGCCTTTCTTCCTGATTTTGTCATGGATTTCAGGAGTGCCATCGATGCTTATTGCAACTGTCGATATCCCGTTTTCCTTTAACTTCTTGGCCATCTTTTCGTTAAGGAGCCATCCGTTCGTGATCATGTTCACTAAAACGCCGTTTCCAGAAAGTCGTTTCACCAGCTCAGGCGTATCGGCTCTTGTAAGAGGCTCGCCTCCAGACAAGGTAATCCATTTTAGTCCAAGATCTGCAATCTGATCGCACAAATCAAGCGCTTCTTCGGTACTCAACTGTCCCGGGAGCGCACCCTCACAAGAAGAACCGCAATGTCCGCAACGAAAATTACAACCCATTGTAACTTCCCAGACTGCTGTGATGGGTTGATACCCGATATTTGCCATTTTTAAAACCTCTAAACTGCCGACCGGCAGCTTGTTCTTGTATTCCAAATTTTTCACTTAAGGGGAGAAAAGCATACGGCCGAATAAATGGCGTATGCTCTTCGTGATAACGTATTTCTACATTTTTTTTATTTGCAGGGATACCCGTACTTAAGGAGCGGTTCGGGGGAACCGTACTTAAGAAGCGGTTCGGCCTGTCCACAGGGGTATCCGTATTTAAAGGTGACATCGCACTTGGATACGGTGTCTTCCTGTATTGTGCTGGGATAACCGTACTTGAATGTCGGGGAGAATTCGGCTGTACAGGGATAGCCGTACTTGACAACCGATTCTTGCAATGCGGATGGAGGTGGGTAGCCGTACGGCATGGTGGCGTTCTGCAAACCGCAAGTGTAGCCATACATTAAGTTTGTATCTTGTACGCTGCAGGGCAAACCGTATTTAAGGGCCACGCCTTGTCTAATAGATGCATCCTGCACGCCGCATGGGTAACCGTACTTGAGCGTTACGTCTTGTGTATAAGGATAGCCGTACTTTAGGACTGCTTCCGGTGTGCTCATTACAAGGCCATAAGGCTGAACGGAGTTGCAGACGCTGCGGAGTGCCTGGACCTGGTTGCTATTTTCGCTGATTTCGCTATTTTCGCTGTATTTTACAAATTCTTCCGAATCGCTAGGAATGACTTTGATATTCACGATATGCTTGGTTTCTGTGAGCTTCAAACCAGCATAGTTGATCATTGTGAATTCGATTTCTGCGTTGTCTTCTGTTGTAGAAACAGCAGCAAATTCATAGTTATGAATATGAACTGCACAACCCATGCTTGTGGGTGCAATATCAGTTGCGCTTAGCAGGGCTATACCTTTGGGTAAACTTGTAAGTGCCCATCCATAACACGTGGAACCGAGTCTAGACTGCAGTTCTACCGTGAACGTGTTACCCTGTAATACAACCATTTCATTAGCCATAGATTACCTCTTTTTTTTTGATTGTGAAAATTATCTGCAAACCGATACTCCATTGGAATGCATTTTGAAAAAATTCAACTTTGTTCACCCCTCGCCTAAAAATTTCAATAAAGTCGGTGGTGGATATCTTCTAGTATCCTTCTTATTTTTATTCCTTCTATTTAATATCTTCTTAATTAATTGCACGATACCGTCTTTTTACTCATTACATTATTGTAAAAATTTCGTTATATTGTGTGGCTTTTTAGTAGCTTGTATATAATTATAAGTTAATAATCGAAACTGATGCTTTTGTAAAAAATATTTTTAGAAAAGATGAGGCAGGCCTATCTTTTCGTGTAAATTTTGAAAGTATGGAATACCATAAAACATGCTATTATCGGTATAATAGCATTCGTTTTAGGTGTGCTTATGATCTAGGAACTTGTAAAGAACTTTATTTACAACTGCATTTTGTCGGTACTTTCTATAGCGTGGTCTTCGTTCCAAAGAATGACCTTGTTGCGGCCATGTTCCTTACCTTCGTAAAGAGCCTTGTCGGCAAGCTGGATGCACTTTTCGGCGCCTTGACCGCTATCGAATTGAGCAACGCCAAGCGTAATCGTAACCTTGATTTCTTTGCCGCCAAAGAAGATGGTTTGGTTTTCAATCTGCTTGCGGAATCGCTCGGCAACGTGGGCGGCGTCGTTCATTTCTGTTTCGGGCAAAAGCGTCAAGAATTCTTCGCCACCGTAACGGGCGAGAACGTCGTATTTGCGGAGTAGCCCGCGGATGGTGCTTGCTACGGACTTGAGCACGGCATCGCCTGCGGCATGCCCGTAGGTGTCGTTCACGTTCTTGAAATGGTCGATATCCAAGAAGATGATGCTGAACGGTTTTTTGAATCGCTTTGCTCGGTCTACTTCTTTTTCGATGGTCCTGTGCATATCGCGGCGGTTCGGAAGCTGCGTGAGTTCATCGGTTCTTGAAATGATGTCGAGCTTTTTGTTAGCTTGTTCTAGTTCGTACGTGCGTTCCTTGACTTCTTTTTCAAGCAATTCCCTGTGCGCGTTCAACTCCTGGATTTGCCGTTTGATGGTCGCGTGCATTTGGTTAAAGACTTTTGCGAGTCGGCCGATTTCGTCCTGACTGTTTTTGGTCTTGAATTCTTCGATGTTCAGGTTGCCTTCGGTGATTTGTGAAATGTGGTCGATCAAGCTGTTGAGCGGTTTACACACAATCAAAATTTGCCAAAGAGAAACGAGCAAGATGGCGATGATGGAGCTGTAAAGAATGATTCGGCTTACGTGTTGGACCGATGAAACTTGGGCGTCGATTTCGTCTTTGGGCTGGAGCGCGATAAGACCGAGATCGTAAGTTGGGTTGAACGTCTTGTTAATCAGGTAAGTCGATCCGTTTTCGAGCGTCAGGAAACGGATGTTGTCGCCGTCTTCTTGCTTGATGTTCATGCCGGCAAGTCCGAGTTCCGATATTTTATGAACTCCGTCGAGCCAAGTCCTCATGTCGGGGTGGTAGAGGATTTCGCCTTGGCCATTGCAGGCGATGAGGATTCCGTTTTGACCCACCTTGTAATCCGAAAAATATTTCCAGAGGCGTCGGATCGAAAAACTCGAAATCAAGCGGCCATCACCTATAGCGCGGTCCGTTACGACAACGCCAAAGGCGCGTTTCGGAGTGCCGTCGGCATCGCGGTACCACGGCGAAATGGTGGGCCTGTGTGGTGAAATCCTGTTGAACTCGATGGGGTAGCTGATTTTTGTCGTGCCCATCATGGAGTTGTTGCAGATCAGGTTGTAACTTCTGTCGAATAGCGAAATCGATTCGCCCGAGATAAAGAGCGAAGAAATGTTGTAGCTCTTGAGGTAGCCTGCTGCTGTGAGCTTGTCCATGCTCTGGATTTCGGAGGTCTTTGCCAAAAGCGTGAGTCGGCTTGCAAACTGCTCCATTTCGTTGTTGGCAGTATTGGCAAGCTGTTGAAGCTGAGTCTCGTTCGTGTCGTAACTCAACTTCAATGTGGTCTTCATCTGCTTTTGCGTAAAGAAGTATGTCCCGATTGTCACGATAAGAAGCATCGAGATGATCAACAGCAAAAGGCTCTTGATGATGATACTGTTTGTGATGCTTGATATTTTTATAGTTCTCATGGGATTTTCTTATTTGGAGTTTGACTGTCGGTTTACCGCTTCTTTTTGCGGTTGAAGGCGAAGATGAATCCTACAAGTACTGCGATGGCGAAAATCCAGGGCGTACGGCTGAATCCGGAGTCCACTTCTGCAACGGGCTTGGGCTGCTCGATGATATGGCGGTTTTCGCTATGGTCTTTGATGCCCAAAGCTTGGTGCCATGTGGTACGGAACTCGGCAAATGTCAGGTTGCTTGCGTTCTTGTAGTTCAAGCGCCTATTGATTTCTTTAGAGTAGTTGTTGAGGATTTCGTAAATCTTTTCTTCGGAGTAGAGCGCCGGAATTTCAAGGTGGTCCCAAATGGCACTGAACATCAAGACGAGGATTTGTTCGATGTCCCCCCATTCAGGAATGCTGGTGTATGCTTGCCCTGATTCAAGCATTTTGACAAGCGTCTTGTAGTCGGCATCCTTGGACCAGCTCTTGAGCACTCTTTTGGAGGCGGGGAGCATGCCAATTTGCTTTGTGTAAGAATTCAGGTTCTCGTCGTTCGTGAGGAACAGCAAAAGATCTATGGCTTCGGGTCTGGTGTTGCTTACCGGAATAGCGAGGTTGCTACCACCGATAAAGCTGATTGAACCTTCGGTCCCTGTCGGGATGGGGAGCGCGATCACGCTGTCTTTTCCGATCCTTGTGTTGTTGAGCCCGCCCTTGGCGCCGTCAAATCGGGTTTGCATAATCACTTCGGAAGTGTTTACGATAAAGGCTAGTTCACCGGCGTTGAAGTGCTGCACAATCTGTGCGGTGTTCATTTGTAAGGCATCAGTGCTAACAAGTGTGTCGAGCACAAAACTCAAGTACTTGGCGATACCGTAAATGGTTTTGGGAGATAGAATCCCCGCTCTCCACTTGCCGTAATTGTCTTTTTCGATAAAGTTGCCGCCGTTGCTCCAAATCCACGGAGCGAAGTTGTGCGGAATGTTCCAGTCGCTTTTTCCCGGGAATGCGAATGCGCTGACCTTCGTTCCATCGTCAAGTGTTTCGCGGCTGTTTTTTACTTTACGGATCGCATTCACGAAGCCATCGAATGTAGCAACATCTTCGGGCTGTATGTTGTTCTTCTTGAGAATGCGCTTGTTCGCAAGAACCGGACGAATGTCGATAAACCATGGAATAGAGTAAATAGCTGTATCGGAATCAATGTGAGTCGTGTTCCAGCTGACCGGAACGAATCTTGACGAGTCGATGGAAGCTAGCCAAGGATTCAAGGCCTTGATTTCGCCGCGCGAGGCGAAGTACGGAATCCAGGTGGTTCCGAGCTGGAGAACGTCTGGGGCG
Source organism: uncultured Fibrobacter sp. (assembly GCA_947306025.1). The sequence continues at coordinate 711 of CAMZFJ010000057.1, read as the reverse complement.
TCTTTTCCGGAAGAGAGTGTTGTCGAAATGCGGTTCCAGGCTTCACCCCAGTCCAAGACGACAACTTTGGTCTTGATTCCGGTTCGCTTTGTAAAAAGGTTGAGCCTTTGTTCCAGTTTTTCCTGTGGAGATGCGCCGTTTGGCATAATCCAGACGGTTAACGGATCTTGCTTGGGGTCGTGCTTTGCTACAGGTGCCTTTGCAGCAAAAAGAGATGAAATGGCTATTGCTGTGACGATGCTCACAATTTTTGCGATTGTATTCATTGTACACCTCCTGATTCCAAAACGCTCAATGTATCGACAATTTATGTGTATTATATTTGTAGATTTATTAAAAAAATAATAGAAATGCAAGCGAATTTTTTTTTGAATAGTCCATGGAGGGGCAAAATGTTGGCTGTTTGCGGTGTTGTTAGGCAAAAAGGGCGTATTTTGGTGTGTAAACGGGCTTCTGGAACGCCATTTTCGGGGTGTTGGGAGTTGCCAACTGAAATTTTGGAGGGCGATGATTGTGCCGAAGATGCTTTGGAAAGGGGCATTTTTGAGCGATTGACGGTTAAAACACGTGTTTTGCAGCCTGTCGGAGCGGTTGATTTTATGTGTGGTGAAGGCTATAGGCTTTTGGCGTATGGGGTGGAGCTCGAAAAAAATTTCTTCCATATATATGGATACGATGACTTTCGGTGGGTAAAACCATGTAATTTACGGC